>JBDHKT010000293.1:0-3698 GCA_039586255.1 Gemmatimonadota bacterium
GGCACACGAAGAGAGCATCGCGGAAGCTCTCGATCAGCTCGAGGTACCGGTGACCTGCTCGGCGCGGCTGCTGCCCGAGTACCGGGAGTACGAGCGTTTTTCGACGGCGCTGGTCAACGCATACGTAGCGCCACTCGTTCGCCGTTACCTCGAGGCGCTGGACAGCGAGAGCGGCGCCGCCCGGGTGCGGATCATGGCCTCCGGCGGCGGGGCGTTCTCCGTCGAGCGGGCGGCTCGCGAGCCGGTCCACACTATACTCTCGGGGCCCGCCGGCGGGGTCGTGGCGGCGCTGGAGGCGGCGCAGCGCTGTGGCTTCGAGCGAGTGTTGTCGTTCGACATGGGCGGCACCTCCACCGACGTGTCCCTCTGCCCCGGCCGGCCACTGCACACAAAGGAGTACGAGATCTCGGGGTCCGCAGTGGCGATACCGGTCATCGATATCCACACCGTCGGCGCCGGCGGCGGCTCCATCGCCAGCCGCGACCCGGGTGGCGCGCTGAAGGTAGGGCCCGAGAGTGCCGGGGCGGTGCCCGGTCCTATCTGCTACGGTCGCGGCGGCACCGCCGTGACGGTGACCGATGCGCACGTCTGGCTCGGCCGCATCCCGGCCGAACTCTTCCTAGGCGGCGAGCAGATCCTGGATCGGTCCGCGATCGAGGGCCGGCTGGGCGAGCTGGCTGCCGAGCTCGGCGCGTCGCCGGAGAGCGCGGCCCAGGGTGTCCTCGAGGTCGCCGACACCCGGATGGAGGGCGCGCTTCGCCTGATCAGCGTCGAGCGGGGCCACGATCCGGCGAGCCTGGTCCTCGTCGCCTTCGGTGGTGCCGCACCGCTGCACGCAGCCCAGCTGGCGGGCCGCCTCGGCGTGCCCCACGTCCTCGTGCCCCCCGACCCCGGCACGCTGTCGGCCCACGGAATCCTGGTCGCCGACGTACGCAAGGACGCTTCGCGTAGCGTGTTGCGCCGCGGCACCGATGCAGAGCTCGCCGCTTTGGAACCGGTCTTCGCCGAGCTCGAGGAAGTAGCCCGGGCCGAGCTCGCGGCCGAGGGTTTCGAGGGTGAGATCGTGTCGGTCGACCGCACCATCGACGCCCGCTACGGCGGGCAAAGCTACGAGCTCGGCGTACCGGCCACCGCCGACTGGCTCGAGACCTTCCACGCCGCCCACCTGGGTCGCTTCGGCTTCAAGCGCGACGACGCCGTCGTAGAGGCCGTCACCCTCCGGGTTGCCGCCCGGGCTAGCGTGACTCAACCCGGTTCCCCGCAGATCGAGCAGGCGCAGTCGCCGCCTGCCGCCGAGCTCACGATACGCGTCTATATAGATGCGGAGTGGCGCGACATCCCGCTCCACAGGCGCGCGGCGCTACGGGCCGGCCAACGACTCGAGGGGCCCGCGGTGATCGCCGAGTATAGCGCGACCACCTGGTTACCCCCGGCCTGGCACGCAGAGGTGGCGCCCTACGGAGACCTGTTGCTGGCGGCGGACCCGTAGGCGCGGTTCGGCGACGGCCTAGCGCCATCGGCGCTCAATCTTATATATAGAGCCCGCAGCAGACCTGGTCGGGCGAAATCGTCAGATAAACGGAAACTCATGGATTCACACGATCGAGGCGGGCGTTTGTCGGAGGGTGCCGCCAAGTCGGCATCGCTGTCGGGCTACGAACCGCCTTACCGCCATGCCGGTATCGCCGGGTTCGTGATATTCTTGCTCTACGTCATCACTCTGGCGCCGACCACGGCGTTCTGGGACACGAGCGAGTACATCGCCACCGCCCATATCGTGGGCATCCCGCACCCCCCCGGGAACCCGGTCTTCGTGTTGCTGGCCCGAGTCTGGGAGCTGTTGCTCGCGCCGCTTCCCCTTTCGACCGCAGTGAAGATCAACCTCTTCTCGGCGGCGAACGGCGGTGTGGCCGCCGCATTCTGGTTCCTGGTCATCCACCGCGTGCTGGCCTTCTTCTCCGACGACGAGCGCTTCCGCCTTTTGGGTGCCGCCGCCACCACCCTGATCTCGGCCACCGCCTTCACCGTGTGGAACCAATCGGTAGTCAACGAGAAGGTCTACACGATCAGCCTCATGACCATCGCCCTGCTCACCTGGCTGATCTTCCGCTGGCGTGACAACCTGGGCAAAGGCAAAGACGACAACCTGCTTATCTTGATCGTCTTCCTCCTGGCACTGTCGCTCGGGAACCACCTCATGGCGTTCCTCGTGGCGCCGGCCATGGTGTTCTTCGTGATCTGGGCGCATCCGCGTGTCCTGCTGCGCTGGCGACTTTACGCCTTCGCCGCGCTCGCCTGGGGCCTCGGCCTCTCCGCCCAGATCTTCCTACCCATCCGCGCAGAGAGCAGGCCGGTAATCAGCGAGGCCGACCCTCGCTGCGAGAGCCTGGTCGACGCGACGGTGGATATCCTGCGCCTGCATCCGCCGCTCTCGCTGCTCGGGCCGGACGAGGAAGACGACCGCTGCATCGCGCTGGCCGAGTCGCTGCGGCGCACGCAGTATCGCAAGCCGCCGCTCAACGCGAACCCGGTCTTCTACCCGCGCGAGGTGCCACGCGACCTCGACCTGCTCCGCTGGCAGTTCATCAACTACGCCCAGTACTTCGACTGGCAGTGGGCCCGCAGCCTGGACGGCGCCAACACCTTCTTCGCCTGGGTCAGGGCGCCTTTCACCTTGCTCTTCCTGTTGCTCGGATTGCTCGGCGCCTGGCGACACTTCTATGCCGATCGTACTTCGTGGGTCTATTTCGCGGCGCTCTTCTTTACGGTGTGGTTCGGGCTCGTATACTATCTGAACTTCAGGTACGGCTACTCCGTCGCCGCCACGATCGACCCCGGAACCGGCGAGTTGGCCACCGTTCCGCGCGAATGGCGCGAGGTACGCGAGCGAGATTACTTCTTCATTGTCTCCTTCTCACAGTGGGGGCTCTGGGCCGGCATCGGGCTGGCTGCGCTCTGGCAGATCCTGGCTAAGGCCACCGCCGGCGCCGCGGGCAAACTCTCGTTCGCGCATTACCGGCGCACCGTGCCCATCCTGGCCCTGGCGTTCTTCCCGCTGCTTCTCAACTGGAAGTACGCGAGCCGGGCCGGCGATTACGCGGCGCGCGATTGGGCGTACAACCTGCTCATGTCCGTCGAGCCGTACTCCGTCGTCTTCACCAACGGAGACAACGACACCTTCCCGCTCTGGTACCTGCAGGAGGTAGAAGGGCTGCGACGCGACGTCATCGTGATCGTCTACTCCTATCTGGCGACGCCCTGGTACGCGGAGCAGTTGCGCGACCTCTCCCGGCCCTGCGGCGACCTCGACCCGCTGGCCGACCCGACGGTCATCACCTGCCAGCGCCCGTTCGAGCCCGAGGCCGTGATACCGGTCTACCAGGACCGTGAGTGGCCGGTGCCCACGCGCTCCATCATCGAGTTGAGCGATGCCGAGATCGAACAGATCCCCGACTGCTACCCGATGGACGAGCGCACCGGTGCCTGCCAGGTCTTTGCCGACTCGATCCCGGTACCCATAGGAGACATCGATGGGTTGATCGTCGCCGGCGATTACCTGATGCGGAACGACATCCTGGTCCTCCGCATCCTGCAGACGACGGCGGGCGACCGCCCGGTCTACTTCGCCAGCACGACGGGCACCTACGAGCAGTGGAATATTCAGCCGTGGATGGTCCGGCAGGGCGTGGCCTTCAAGG
>JBDHKT010000294.1:0-3695 GCA_039586255.1 Gemmatimonadota bacterium
TGCGTACCGATCACCAGGTCGTGCTCGCGCGGGTGCACGATCAGCGCCATCGCCGACGCCGTCGGGAACCCGTGCTCCCACTTCATCCAGTTCGCACCACCGTCCAGCGTCACGTACAGCCCGAACTCGGTGCCCAGAAACAAGAGATCTTCCTTCACCGGGTCCTGCTCGATCGCCAGCGCGTAGCCCCAGATGTCGTCGGTCACCAGGCTCCGCCAACGACGGCCGTACTCGGTCACCGCGAAGGCGTACGGCGTGAAGTCGCCGCGCCGATGGTTGTCGAAAACCACATACGCGGTTCCGGCGTCGTATTTCGACGGCTCGATGTGCGGCACCCAGGTGTTGGCCGGAACGCCACGCGCCCTTTCCTCTACGCTCGCCCAGGTCGCGCCGCCGTCCTGCGTGACGTGCACGCGCCCGTCGTCGGTGCCGACCCAGACGACGCCCTGCTGCGCCGGGCTGGGCGCGATGGTCACGATCGTCGTGAAGTTCTCGGCGCCGGTTACGTCGTAGGTCAGGCCGCCGCTCTGCCGCTGCTTCTGCCACTCGGGATTGTCCGTCGTCAAGTCGGGGCTGATCGTAGTCCACGAGTCACCGCGGTCGGCCGACATGTGCACGTACTGGCTGCCGTAGTAGATCGTGTTCGCGTCGAACGGGTCTTGAGCGATGGCCGCGTTCCAGTTGAAGCGCTGTTTGAACGGCTCCGGCCCCGCCGGCCGGATGTCCTTACGCTCGCCGGTCCGCAGGTTCCAGCGGCCCACGTTTCCACCCTGGCTCATCGAATAGCCGATCATCGGGTCGGTGGGAACGGCCAGCGTGGCGAAGCCGTCGCCGCCACCGACTACCGTCCAGCGATAGTTGCCTATGCCGCCCGGAATGTTGCTCGGCCCACGCCACGAGCTGTTGTCCTGCATACCGCCCAGGACGTTGTACGGTGTCGCCATGTCCACGTTGATGTGGTAGAACTGGGCGAGCGGCAGGTTGGCCACGAAATGCCAGTTCGCACCCCGGTCACGGCTGATGTACACACCGCCGTCGTTCCCTTCGTAGATATGCGCGGGGTTGTTCGGATCGATCCACATCGCGTGGTGATCGGGGTGCACGATCCGCCCGACCAGATTCTCGAAGCTCCTGCCGCCGTCGTTGGAAACGGTCACCCCGGAATGGAGACTGTAGACCCGGTTCGGGTCCTTCGGATCGACCCGCAGATCGTAGTAGTAGAAGGGCCGGTTACCGATGTTGCCCTCGGAGTCGATCTTGCCCCAGGTGAACCCGCCGTCCTCCGACTTGTAGAGCGCGTTCTCATTCGATTCGATTAACGCGTAGACGATGTTGGGACTCGACGGCGCGATCGCCAGACCGATGCGGCCCAGGTCGCCCTCGGGCAGCCCGTCCTCCGCCGTCAGCTTCTGCCAGTTGCGGCCGCCGTCCACCGTCAGGTAGAGACCCGATCCGGGACCGCCGGAGTTGAAGAACCAGGGCCAGCGCTGGTACTCCCACATCGCGACGATCAGCTTGTTCGGGTTCGTCGGGTCCATCTCCATGTCGCCGACGCCCGTGTTCTCGTTCACATAGAGGATCTTCTGCCAGGTGGCGCCCCCGTCCTCGGTCTTGAACACGCCGCGCTCCGGGTTCGGCTTCCACATCGAGCCCATGGCGCCCATGTAGGCGACGTCCGGGTTCGAGGGATGCAGCGCGATCCGGTGGATGCGCTCGGTGTTCTCGAGGCCCAGGTGCGTCCAGCTGCGCCCGGCGTCCATCGACTTGAAGGCGCCGTAGCCCATGCCCGAGACGCTGTTCCGCGGGTTACCCTCGCCGGTGCCGACCCAGACGATGTCCGGGCTGGCCTGGAATACCCGGACGGCACCAACGGCGTGGACCGGTTGGTCGTCGAAGATCGGCTCCCAGGTGAGCCCACCGTTCATCGACTTCCAGACGCCGCCGGTGGACGCGCCCACATAGACGATGTCGGGGTTCGAGACGAGCGCGTCGACACTGGCGATCCGGCCGCTCATCCCGGCGGGCCCGATCGAGCGGGCGCTCATACCAGCGAGCAGTTCGGGGTCGACCTGAGCGTAGAGGGGCGTAGCCAGAGCGGCGACGGCCAGGGCGGCTACACCCGCAGAGATAATGCGGCGGAGCATGGTCGGCCTCCTGGGTTGTTGAGATCGTGGTGCGTGTGGTTGGGCAGGTACCAACTTACGGGATGGCAGCAGTGGTGGCGAGCGTCGCTGCTCAGGGAACGCTTAATCCCCGCCAGCACCCGGTCGCCGCAGGGCTGCCTCGCTCCATGTCGCGCGCCTCGATTGCAGGAACGGCGGCTGCGCCGCCGGCGCGCTCCAAATTACGTTCGGCAGCACCTGCGGCTCCCTGTCCCTCGAAGATCTTGTCGGTGCGCTTCAACCATCCAGGGAGTCGCGCGGGCGGTCCGAGCGGAGGTGGTGTATCCGAAGCGAGACCGCCCGCCGGCGACCCTAGCTGCCGAAATCAGCTAGCGCTGCGGCATCGTCAGCGGCTCTTTCGGCTGGACGAAGCTCAGTCCTGCCCCCTCGACCTGCTCGATGAACTGCGCCACGTCCTCGGCGAAGAGGCGGTTGAACTCCTCCAGACTCTCCTGCAGCATCGCTTCCGCCTGCTGCATCCGGTAGTGCTGCGCCTGCGTCGGCGCATCCCACGTCGAGCCGAGCGAGCCGGAGGCCCTGCCGATCAGCCGCACCACGTTGTCCGTCCGGACGACCCGCTGGCCTCCACTGCCCGGCGGCGACCAGAACTTCTTCTCCAGATCTGTGAGCGCGGTGTTAAGCTGACGGCCTGCCTGGGCGAGCTCGCTGGGTTCGCCCGCCTGCCGCTCACCCCTGAGTTTCGTGAGAACGGCTTCCACCTCGGTGCGCGTGCCACGGATGCGCTCGACCGCGTCGGCCACCACTTCCTGTAGCGACCCGGCATGCATGATGGCCGCCAGCTTCGCCTCACGATCCGCCATCGGGATGTCGTAGCGGGGGTCCGCCAGCACGTTCACCGAGCCCGTCGCTTCGTGGTCACCGTACTTGACCTTCACACTGTAGGTGCCGGGCAGCACGTCGGGCCCGCTGGGCTGGAAGCCGAACTGCTGCTGCTGCTGTTGTTGGCCGGCACTCGGGCGCCGAAAGCCGTCGCGTCGCAGGTTCCAGGCGATGCGGTTGACACCCAGCGTCGCCGGGGAGCTGAAGGTACGAATCACCTCGCCACCCGCGTCGCTGATCTCGACCGTCACCTGCGGGCCACGCCGCCTCTGCCCGGCGGCTCCCGGCTGTCCGCCACCGAACCCTCCCTGGAAACCCTGTCCGGGCGCTGCCTGCTGAGGCTGCGTCTCGCCGGGGCGCGGCAGGTCCTCGGCGTTCAGCGAGAACGTGATCATCGCACCGGACGGCCGGTTCTCACCACGGAACTCGTTGTGCCCGGGAGAACCCTCGCCCGAAGACTGACTCGATCTGTACTGGATGGCGTCCGGGATCTCGAACAGATGGACCGGCTCGGCCATCGTCGCCGCCGAGATCGTCCGCAGCGGACTGATGTCGTCCAGGATGTACGCCGCCCGCCCATGCGTACCGATCACCAGGTCGTGCTCGCGCGGGTGCACGATCAGCGCCATCGCCGACGCCGTCGGGAACCCGTGCTCCCACTTCATCCAGTTCGCACCACCGTCCAGCGTCACG
>JBDHKT010000295.1:0-4173 GCA_039586255.1 Gemmatimonadota bacterium
CGGTCCTTGCCGAAGGCGCGCTGCGAGATCCGGATCCCGGGGGCCGCCTGGCGGCGCTTGTACTCGGCGCCGTCGATCATCTCGACGACCCGCCGGACGACCTGCCCATCGAACCCTTGGTCCTCTATCTCCTCGGGGCTGCGGTCCTGCTCGACGTAGGCCTCAATGATCGGATCGAGTATGTCGTAGGGCGGCAGGCTATCGGTGTCGAGCTGGCTTTCTCTCAACTCGGCGGACGGCGGCTTGTCGATGACGCGCTGCGGGATGATCTCTTCCTCTCGATTCCGCCAACGCGTCAGGCGGTAGACCCAGGTCTTCGGCACATCCTTGAGGATGGCGAAGCCGCCGGCCATATCGCCGTAGAGAGTGGCGTAGCCGACGCTCATCTCGCTCTTGTTCCCGGTCGCCAGAACGAGCCAGCCGAACTTGTTGGAGAGCGCCATGAGGAAGTTGCCGCGGATGCGCGCCTGGATGTTCTCTTCGGCGACACTGGGCTCGGTTCCTTCGAACCGATCTTTGAGCGAGTCGAGATAGCAGTCGAACACACCGTCGATGGGTATCTCGAAGAAGTCGACGCCGAAGCGGCGAGCGATCTCGGCGGCGTCCTCGCGATTATCGGGCGCCGTGTGGCGGGAAGGCATCGAGACGGCGGTGACGGCGTCCACCCCCAAGGCATCCACCGCGAGGGCGAGGGCGAGCGCCGAGTCGATCCCGCCGGATAGCCCGAGGACTACGTGCCGGAATCCGTTCTTGTGGAAGTAATCCGAGATGCCCAGTAGCAACGCCTGATAGACTTCGGCCTCGGGGTCGAGCAGCTCGGTCGGCGGCCTCACCTCTAGCTCGGGCTTCTTGCGTCGCGGCCGGCGCACCGGAGCAACCTGCACGCGGTTCGTCGGCGCAACGACCCGCTGGCGCCAGCGCGGATCCTGCAGGCGAAGGCGCGAGACCCCTCTCAAATCGAGATCGATCACGATGTGATCTTCAGCGAACTGTTTCGCCCGGGCGAGTACCATTCCGCGCGGGTCGATCACGAGGCTGTGCCCATCGAAGATCAGCTCGTCCTGCCCGCCGATCGTGTTGCAAAACGCGAGGAAGCAGCCGTAGTCCTCGCAGCGGGTCGCCAACATGCGCTCACGGGTCGGCCCCTTCTGGCGACTGTAGGGAGAGGCCGACATGTTCACGAGTACGTCGGCCTTGCCGTCCAGCACGGCCCGCTGAGCCGGACCGCCGGGGTACCAGAGGTCTTCACAGATCGTCACTCCGACCTTCACCCCGTCCATGTCGAGCACCAGGGTGTCTTTACCGCGCGCGAAGTACCTCTGCTCGTCGAAGGGACCGTAGTTGGGGAGGTAGCGCTTGCGGTATTTTGCGGCGATCTCGCCCCCCGTGATCACGGCCGCGGTGTTGAACAGGTCATCGCATAGCTCGGGGAAGCCGATCACGGCCACCAGGTCCTGCACCTCGGCGGCGAGGTCCCTAAGCGCGGCCTCCGCCCGCTCGGCAAAGTGCGGCTTGAGGAGAAGATCCTCGGGCGGATAGCCGGTGATCGTGAGCTCGGGGAACAGCGCTAGGTCGGCGCCCTGCTCACGCACGCGCCCGAGGCTGTCGCGGATCTTGTCGACGTTCCCGTCGATGTCCCCGACGACGAGATTCCGCTGGCAGAGCGCCACGCGGATGACTCGATCATCGGCTTGAGATGACTTGCCCATCGTACTCTCCGGTCTCGGACCCCCGACCTGAGATCCACCCTACAATCTGCCGATCACGGCGGGCGGCGCAAACCCCGCGGGGACCACTGGCGCAGGGGGGGCCAAGCGTGCATCCTATATTGACTTTGCCTGCAGCAGGGAGAGGCCAAGCGCTCCACAGTCGCGCCGGAGGCGTTCAGAGATGGCCCAGCAGGACTCAGGCATAAACTGGATCGTGGTCGGGGCAGGCGCTCTGTTCCTGGCCCTGGCGGTCCTCGCCTTCAACGATCCCTTGCTCCGAGCGGTAGCAGCGGTGGTGGTATTCATCGCAGCCTTCGTCATGGCCCGGCCGCGCGACGATTCTCCGGTCGAGAATCCCCTCCTCGAGCAGCTCAGAACCCACAAGGACGGACTCGACCGACGCAAGTACGGACGTCTCCGCTCGACCACCGAGCGCCTGCTCGACAACGTGCGGCAGATGAACAATATCGCCATCGACGGCCGCGCAGGAAGGCTGTCACCGCGTCATGCGCACGCCGAGCTCGACCGGTTGGCAGCAGTGATGCGCGACGTCATCGACGAGATCCGCAAGGCCGCCGGCGTGCCGACGCCGGCAGAAGAAGCCAGGCCCCGATCCGGCAGGGCCGCCCAGCCCTCTGTCGTTCTCCCGAAAGCCGCGCGCGATGCCGAAGAAGCCGAAGGGGCCGCCGCAACCGCCACCGCGACGGAAGTCGAGCCGGACGAAGAAGACGAGGATAACGACACCGACAAGATGCTCGACGAGCTGGAGGCCCAGGCGGAAGCGGAGGCGGCGCTGACTAGCGACGAGGAAGACGAAGAGGAGCACGAGGAGGACGAAGAGGAGTCCGAGGAAGACGAAGAGGACGACGAAGAGGACGACGAAGAAGACGAAGAGGACGAAGAGGACGAAGAGGAATCACGTTCGAAATCGTAGCGCCTCTAATATTCAATTTCCCTAACTCCCCGAATCCCCAACTCCCTAGTGCCGGTCGGCCGACGCCGCCACGTACTTAGCGATCAGATCGAACAGCTCTTCCAGATCGTGCCGCATCCCATCGGCATCCGGGCCGGCGAGGCGTTGCAGGCGTTCGTCGATTCGCGTCCTCAGCGCCAGCGCCTGTTGGAGCGCCGCGTCGGCATCGAACTCGGCGACCTCCGCCGCTGCCTCCTCCGCCTGTCCACCCACGATCGCCAGCTGCAATGACCCTTCGGAGTCGGCGAGCGCGCGGGTCCGTACCGTCTTGTCCTCCGTCCCCAGGTAAGTCAGTAGACTGGCGAAGACCGGGCCGAATCCTGTCGCCAGCGCCTTGAGCTGCGCCGGCGGCCTGACGAGCTGGGCGCGAAGCGCCGCCGCGGCGCGACGGGCGACTCGCCCCATCCCCATATGATTGAAGGCGGCGGCGCGCTCCCGCAGGTGACGCAGCGTGTTGGCCAGCGACTCACCGGCCAGACGCATCTGCTCCGTGTTGGACTTGAGCATCGTCTTTCGCAGGTTCTCGCTACGCTCGAGCCTCTGGGTCGCCTCATTGATGAAGTAGCCCTCCGGTGAACCGGCCTGTTCTGTCGCCACGGGGCACGAAACGATGTGCTGCCCGTCCGGGTAGAAGAGATCGCTCACCCAGACCACCTGCCGCGCTCGGCGCACCTTCTCCATCACGCTCTCTTTGAGCCGGTCGACCTCGACCGCGCGACCACCGACCTTGCTGACGGACGGCGCGTCCGGCCCTCCGACCTGCATCGTTTCCAGCACCTCACGAGCGTGGCGGAAGACGGTGAGGTAGCCGGGCCCGACCGTCGCATTCAGATCGGCGATCTGCAGGATCAATTCCTCGACCGCACTCAGCGCTTTGTCCTCGGGCGACAGCACTTCGATCCGCTCCAGTTCGCGCAGGCGGCGAATCTTGCGGAGCATCGCCTTGAGCGGCTCCCGATCGCGCGGATCGTTCTCGAGATCGAGACGCTCGACGGCATCCCCCAGGTCTCCGATCAGGGCCGTCAGCACGGCCTCCGCCTCATCCGGGTCCACCTCCACGGTGGCGGCATCCGGATCCGTCTCGTCCGCTACGGTCTCCGGCGTAACCGATGCCGGCTCATCGCCTAGAGCGTCGGCGGCCTTCCGCAACCGGAGCTCCGCTGCCGCGTCGGCCTTGGGCAGGGCAGCGACCACAGAGTCCAGCTCCAGTACGACATCCCGCATCGTACCGTTCAGTTCATCCGTCCATTCGCGTTTCCCGGCGATCACCTGGACCGAGATCTTCTGAAGTGCCGTCGACGCATAAGCCGCCGCCTCGTGGTTGGCGAGCACGGCCGCGTGCTGGAGTCGCCGAGCCGCGCGGCGGATTCCGTCTACGTTAGCATCGCCCTCGCCGCCCAGCGCCTCGTGCAGGCGATCCAGGTACTTGCGCGCGTCAGCGGCGAATATCTCGAATAAGTTGGAGCTCATTGATGATTGGACCCGGGGATC
>JBDHKT010000296.1:0-3653 GCA_039586255.1 Gemmatimonadota bacterium
TACGGGCCCGACCCGCTGCGCTACTACCTGCTGCGCGAGGTCCCCTGGGACGGCGACGCCGACTTCACCTGGCAGCGTTTCGACGACGTTTACAACGCCGAGCTGGCGAACGACCTGGGCAACCTGGCGAACCGCACGCTGGCGATGATCCACAAGTACCGCGGGGCCGAGGTGCCGAGGGCCGAGGAGACCGACCTCGACCGGCGCGCCGGCGAGGTGCTGGCGGCCTACCGTAAGGCGATGGATGGCTACCTGCTTCACCAGGGAATTACGGCAACGATGGAGCTGGCGCGTGCCGCCAACGGCTTCATCGAGGAGCAGGCGCCGTGGAAGCTGGCCAAGGACGAGTCGGGTGGCGCGCAGCTCGAGGCCGTGCTCGGCAGCCTGGCCCGCGCTCTGGGCCGGCTGGCTCTGCTGCTCAGTCCCTTCATGCCCGGCAAGTGCAACGAGCTGTGGCAGGCCCTCGGTCGCGAGGATGGGCTTCCGGGGCTCGACGGCTTCGCCGACCTCGACCTGACCGGCAGCACGGTGGACCGGCAGGCGGTGCTGTTCCCCAAGATCGAGAGCTAGGGCGGGAACATGAGCGCCCTATCGCCTGGCACGGCCCCCCGGCGGGCGGTCGTGCCGCTTGGGGCGCTCCTACTGGTCGCCCTGGTCGCCTGCCCGCCGGGCCCGCCCGAGGCCGAGCCGCCGATCCAGGCCCCCGAGCCTCCGGCCGAGCCGGCGCCCACCCCTCGACCGGAAGACGAGCCTACGCCGCCGGCCGCTCCCGCACCCGCGGAGCGCCCGGTCCGCATCTGCGCTGGCGGCGACGTGCTGCTCGGCAACAACCTCGACACGCTGTGGGCGACCAGGGCGGCGGCCCGGCTCGGCCACGACGTGCCCCCCTTCCCCGACCCCGACTCGCTCCTCTCTCCGCTGCGCCGCCTGGTGGGCGATGCCGACATCGTGCTGCTCAACGTGGAGGGTGCGATCGGCGAGGGCCCGGCACCGCGGAAGTGCCGGCCGGGCTCGACGCGCTGTTACGCGTTCCGGCAGCCGATCGCATCGGCGGCCGCATTGCGCCGCGTCGCCGGCGACGCCGCCTTCGTGGCGAACGTGGCCAACAACCACGCGATGGACGCCGGCTACGAGGGTTTCGACGCCACGATGAGCCACCTGCGGCAGGCGGGCGCTCACGTCACCGGCGCCGACACGCTCGCGACTCCCGTCGTGACCCCGGCGGGCGACACGGTCGCCGTGCTCGGGTTCAGCCCCTTTCTGGCCGGCCCCGATCCCCGTGACCTGAGCGCCGTGCGCCGCCACGTCGCCCGCGCGTTCGCCAGGTACGGACGCGTCATAGTGAGCATGCACGTGGGCGCCGAAGGCAGCGGCGCCCAACGTACGCCGAACCGGAGCGAGATCTTCCTCGGCGAGGACAGGGGGAACTCGGTGGCGATCGCCCGCGCAGCCGTGGAATCAGGCGCCGCCTTCGTGATTGGACACGGACCGCACGTGCTTCGCGCGGCAGAATGGCGAGGCGCCGCCCTCACCTTCTACTCACTGGGCAATCTGCTGACCTACGGGCCGTTCAACATGCGGGAACCGGGCAATATCGGCGGCGTCGCCTGCGCATCGATCGATGCGGCCGGCCGGGTCGGCCACGCCGAGTTTCGCTCGACGTATCAGGTACCGCCGGGCCTGGTCCAGTTCGATCTGGCAGGCAGGGGAGCGTTTCTAGTGGATTCGCTGGGGAGGTTGGACTTTCCGGAGAGTGCGGGGAGGGTTTTGGCCGATGGCACTGTAATTAGGTGACCTCAATAGCCAATATCCGACAGCCGATCGTCGAGTTTCAACTGGACTACCTCGACGTCCGATACCCAACGGCCAACATCCGACGACCAAGTAGTTGGGCATCGGATGTTGAAAGTCGAGCGTCGAAAGCTGACGTAGTTCACTCGGACGTCGGTCACCGGCTGTCCGATATTGAATGTCGAATCAGGCTACCCGGCTACCCGGCCTCTACCTCCGCTGCCGGGGCCGCGCCCAGCTTGCTCAGGATGTTCACGCCCGTGGCGTTCTCGATCTGCTCCGTCAGCTTGATGATCGCTGCCGGGAACTGACCGGCGGCGTTGGCAACCCCCGCACCTTCACCAGAATCGATGACGGTGAGGCGATCGATGTCGATGCCCTCGACCGAGCTGGCCAGCTCTCTGATAATCTCGGGCAGCATGTTGAGGATGAAGATGCGCTCCGCCTCGCTGCCACCGCCGAGGTAGAGCTTGATCATCTCGCCCAGCACGAAGAGCCGCGCCCTACCGTCCTCGGTGATGGAAGCAGCGGCACCCTTGGCGCGCTCTTCCATCGCCTCGCGCTCGGCCCGGGCGGGCAGCAGGACGTCGGCTTCCAGCCGCCGCCCCTCGAGGGCGATCCGCTCCTGCTGCAGATCCTGCTCGGCGATGGCTTTGGCCTTCTCACCGGCGACCGGGGCGGCCCTTTCCTTGGCCAGCGCGTCGGCCTCGAGCTCGGCGGTGCGCACACGCAGCTCGTTGTTCTTCTCGACGATGGCGAGGTCCGCCTTGATCTTGGCGATCTCGGCCGCCTGGCGCGCCGCCGCCTCGGTCTGCTCGGCCTCGGAGGAGCGCTCCGCCTCGGCGACGCGCGCCTTCTTGAGGATATCAGCGGTCTGTTGCCGGCCGATGGAATCGAGGTAATTCACCTCGTCGGTTACGTTCTGGATCTTCATCGTGTCGAGCTGGAGGCCCAGCTTCTGCATGTCCTCGTCCGCCTCCTCGATCAGCACATGGGCGAACTTGAGCCGGTCCTCGTTCACTTCCTCGGGCGTCAGCGTCGCCAGCACGCCGCGCAGGTTACCCTCGAGCGTGTCCTTGGCGATCTGCATTACCTCCTCGAACGGCTTCTCGAGCATGCGCTCCACCGCGTTATGCGCGACCGGATCGCGCGCGCTGATCTTCACGTTGGCGATGCCGTGGACGATGAGCGGGATGCCGCCTTTCGAGTAGGCGTTCCTGACCACGACCTCGATGGGCAGCGTTGTCAGGTCGAGCCTGGCAACGCGCTCGACGATCGGCACCCGAATCGTCCGGCCGCCGTGCAACAGCCGGTAGCCCGCCCGGCGCCCGTCGGCGGTCAGCCGCTTGCGGCCCGTGATCACGACCATCTCGTTGGGCTGGCAGATGACGATCAGCGACTTGACGACATAGATGAGCGCCATGGCGATGCCCAGCCCTATCGCTCCAAGTAGGAAACCAGTGTCCGCGTCCACGCGGCTACCCTCCACTTTCCGTTGGTGGAAGCTCCGGCATATCGAAGGGGATCACCTCAGCGACCCCATCCTGGATCCCGAGTATGACGACCTCGCTGCCGGCTGCCAGTTGCTTCGTTACATCCTTAGATACACGCGCCGTTAGGTAGTATTCGCGGTCGGCGATCGTGCAGACCACTCGCCCGGGCTGTCCCGGCGCCATCGGCAGCACGACCTGCGCCGTATGACCTTCGATCTCACGGTCCCCTACCGTGTCGATGCCCACCTCGCTCCGCCTCAGCCAGCTGAAGACCGAGTGCGTGAGCAGCAGCGCGCCTCCGCCCATGACCGCCGATAGCAGAAGCGTCGTGTTCGGCGTGGACGCGTTCGTCACGGTAAGCACAGTCCC
>JBDHKT010000297.1:0-3652 GCA_039586255.1 Gemmatimonadota bacterium
TGGGAGTATCTGTACGAGAACACAGGCGGCCGGATGACGCCGGGCTGGTACGTCCTGCAGATCGAGGACCCGGCGCTCGCAGCTTCCGTCGCCCGGGCGGTGGACGATCAGTTCAGGAATTCGCGGGCCGCGACGAAGACCGAGACCGAGCGTTCTTTCCAGACCAGCTTCCTCACCATGTGGGGCAACGTTGGGATGCTGGTCAACGTGATCGGCATGGCGGTCTTCTTCGCCATACTGCTGGTCGCCGCCAACGCGATGATGATGGCGGCGCGCGAGCGGATGAGCGAAGTAGCCGTGCTGAAGACGCTGGGGTTCGGCGACCGGCTGCTGCTCGTTCTGGTGCTGGTCGAGGCGGCGGCGATCACGGTGGGCGGCGGCCTGCTGGGTGTGTTCGGGGCCAAGCTCTTCTTCGACGGCACCGAGTTCCAGGGCGCCGGCTTCCTGCCCGGCTTCGAGGTCAAATGGGTGACGATCGCCATCGGCATGGCGATCGCCTTAGTGCTCGGATTGGTCAGCGGTCTCGTACCGGCCTGGCAGGCGGCGCGCCTGCCTGTAGCCGGGACGCTGCGGCGCGTTGCATAGTGCCGTGCTAGGAGAAGGCGATGAAGATCCCGCTCATCTATAACGTCCGAAGCGTCAGGCAGCGGCCCGTCTCCACGCTGACCACCGCCCTGGGGATGGCGCTCGTCGTGCTCGTCTTCATCGCCATGATGGCGCTGTCCCGCGGCTTCCGCGCGGCGCTCACCGGGACCGGCTCGACCGAGAACGTCCTGGTGGTTCGCACCGGCGCCGACAGCGAGCTGGTGAGCGGGATCAGCCGCGAGACGGCGCAGATCCTGGCGGGGATGCCGTTCGTCGCCGATGGGCCCGGCGGCCGGCCGATGGTGAGCCCCGAGGTCTACGTGCTGGTGAGCCTCGACCGTCCCGGCGTCGGCGAAGCGCTGGTGGTGGCGCGGGGGATCAACCCCGAGGTCTTCGAGGTGCGCCAGAATGTCGAGATCGTCGCCGGCCGCATGATCAATCCCGGCACCTCGGAGATCATCATCGGCAAGAGCATCGTCGGCCGCTTCGCGGATACGCAGATCGGCGATCTTCTGAGCTTCGGGAACCGCGATTGGACGGTGGTCGGTCACTTCGCCGCCGGCGGCTCGGCCTTCGAGTCGGAGATCTGGGGCGAAAACGAGCAGTTCATGCCCGCGTTCCGCGGCGAAGTCTTCCAGTCGGTCACCTTCCGGATGAGCGATCCGGCGGCCTTCGAGTCGATCCAACAAGCGCTGGCCGACGACCCGCGACTACAGGTTGACGCGCATCGCGAGTACGACTTCTACGCCGACCAGTCGTACCTGCTGACCCAGATCCTCAACTTCGCCGCCGTCTTCATCGCCGGCATCATGGCGATCGGCGCCGTCTTCGGCGCCGTCAACACCATGTACGCCGCGGTCGGCGCTCGAGCCCCCGAGATCGCCGTCCTCCTCACCCTCGGGTTCCGGCCCTTCAGCGTCCTCTCGTCATTCCTGTTCGAGGCGCTGGTCATCGCCTTCATCGGCGGAGTACTCGGCTGCCTGTTCGCGCTGCCGCTGAACGGGATCGTCACCAGCACGACGAACTGGGTGTCGATGAGCGAGGTGGCGTTCGCATTCCGCGTTACGCCCGACTTGTTGCTGCGCGGTGTGATATTCGCCCTGGCGATGGGGCTGATCGGCGGCTTCTTCCCGGCGCGCCGGGCGGCGCGCCAGCCGATCGTTCAGGTGGCCAGGCAGGCTTGAGCTCTTAGTAGCCGACCAACGCCACGCCGCCGTTCCTACTCGTCAGCTGGATAAGGCCCAGGTCCAGGCCCACGCCCAGCGTGCCAGCGAGCGCGTTCTCGGTCCTATATTCGTAGTCGATGTCCAGGTTCGTGACGCTGACCGTGCCGTTGGCGGCCGTGGCGAGGATAGTGGCTGAGGTCGTAACAGGCAGGGCGAGGTCGATGTCGCCGTTGCCCGTGCTGATGCCGACCGTCGTCCCCCATGGCAAGACGACGCTGGCGTCGATCGACCCGTTTCCGACCCGCACGCGCGTTACCGCGAAGGTGTTGTTCAACGTGACGTTTCCGCTTCCGATCTGGATGCTGAGTTCGCTGCCGGCGCCGTTTATGGTGACGTCACCGGCGACGTTCGAGATGGACAACATCATGAATGGCGGTGTGCTGATCTCGTAGTCGATCTCGAAGTCGCGGGTGTCCAGCGCCGAGGGCTGAGCGGTCTGGACGATGATCAGGCTCGACGACTGGTCGACGTCCACCCACAACTCCGACAGACCGGCCTCCGCATCATCGGGATTGTCGGCGCTGACCCGGAGCACGGCGCGGATCACGACGGAATCGCTGCCGGGGGCGCTGGTGATGGTGACGTCCCCGCTCTTGCCCAATACCACGAGCCCGACTTCGCCGGCTAGTTCGAGGCCGTACTCGAATAGCTCCTCGCTTATCGCCGGGCCCTCGTCGCTTCCGAAGATGTCGGCGAAGCAGCCGGCGCTCCCGGCGGCCGCCGCCAGCAAGAGGGGTACGAGACCGAGACGAGATCGGCGCAGCGCCCTACCGCTCAATCCTGTCACTCCTTGGGGGTATATCGGCTCATCCTTCGCGCCTGACACAACTAACGCAATCCCCGGCGGCCGGGTTTCAGAACCCTGTCGCCGTGATGGTGCCGTTGCCGACGCCCAGGTTGATCGTACCCTGACCGCCGCCCAGAGCGTGCCCCTGACCGAGGTGTTGGTGGTCACCTCGTTCTGCAGCGCGAGGTTCATCACGCTGATGCTGCCGTTGCCCACCTCGGCGGAGAACTCGGCCGACGTGCTCTGGGGGATCGAGAGACTGATACCCCCGTTCCCGATCGCCAGCTCCAGCGTCCCGGCGAGCGGCAGGGTCACCTCGGCCTCGATGTCGCCGTTGCCCAGCGCCGCCGCAACGCTGCCCTCGATGTCGTCGAGGGTGATGTCCCCGTTCGCGTTGATGACGGCGACGTCGTTCATGATCGATGACACGGTAATGGCGCCGTTGGCGCTCACGATCATCACCTCGAGGCCGTCCGGCAGCTCGATCTCGTAGTTGACCACGAAGGTGCGACCGTCGCTCGAGATCGGCTGTTCGGTGTTCACGAGGAACGCATTCAGGTTCTCGTCGGCGTACACACTGAGCGAGTCCAGGTACTCATCGGCGTCAGCCTGGCTGCTCGACCAGACCTGCTTGACGCCTTCGACCTTCAGCTCGTTGCTAACCGCAACACCCGTGACCGTTATGGTCCCGTTTACGGCCTCCACGTCGAGGCGCACCTTACCTGTCGCGTCCAGGACGTACGAGAAAACTTCCTCGGCCACGAAATCGCCCGGGCCGGTGCTGTCGTCGCAGCCGGTCAGCAGCAACGCCAGGGCGAGGAGTAGCGCGGCGCCGCTCGCCGGTTTCGGTCTGAGAATCGCGCACGACATAGTATACCTCCCGTACAGCAGGCTATCCGGATGGCGCCTGCACTAAAGACTAGATCCGCCGGTTGTTCAGGTCCCGATCACGCTTATAACGCCGTTGCCCACGCCCAGCGAGATGGTGCCCCGACCATCGCCGAGCGTGCCGGTGACGGTGGGTGGGAATACACCTGGAGGGCTGGTCTCCACG
>JBDHKT010000298.1:0-3637 GCA_039586255.1 Gemmatimonadota bacterium
GCCTGGCTCGCAAACAGCTGCAGCAGGTCGATATCACGCTCGCCCTGGCCCGGCCGCTCGAGATAGGCGAGCCCCAAGACGTGCTCGGCCAGGGCGAGGGGAAGGACGCCGTGGTTGTCGTCGATGATGTTGCTGTGCTCCTCGACGGCGCGCCGCACTAGGTGCTCGGGCACCGATCGCAGCTTCTCGATCGTAGCACCCCGTGGGTAGGAATCGGTAGTAGCGGCACTCACCACGAAGTCGTCGATCGATTGCGGCGAGTAGATGAATCCCTCGATCGGACGTTTTCCAACGGGATCCATCGCTCGCGTTGCCACGAAGGCGCTCTCGCCGCCCAGCAGTCCGCTGATCAGGGTCAGTATTGTCTCGGTCAGCTCGTCGAGACTCTGGATCTCGTGCAGCTGCGGAACGCTCTCCAGCACACGCCGTAGCCCCTGGCGTGTGCGTCGGATCGTGTCCAGCTGTCGAGCCGATGCCAGCGCCGCCTTCACCCAGAGAAGCAGGCCGTCTTCGCCGTGTCTCTTGTCGTGGTAGCCGAAAACGTCGTGCGCCCGGTTGAGCTTCCGAAACGGTACGCCCGGTGCGCCGGCCCCCATCACGACGATCGGTGCCCCCGGTGCGCGTAGCCGCAGGTCGGCCAGCGGGTCCGCACCATCCATCTCCAGTAGTTCGAGCTCGACGAGCAGCACGTCGGGCAGGTTGTCTGCCAGGAAGTTGGCGGCGGTGAGTAGGTCCTCCGCGCCCCACACACAGTGGCCGTCCTCGGCGACGAACTTGCAGCTCTGCTTAAGGAAGTCCGGGTCGCTGTCTACGAGCAGGACGCTCAGTCCCTGGTTCGGCCTATCGCGCCGCAAGAAGGTCATTGGCGTTCGTTCGCCTCGTCGTGGGGGCGACGAGCAGGATTTGTCTGAAACGGGCTTGCCAGCGGGGGATTTCCGCAGGGGAGTTGTTTTGGCGGTGGGAGGGGCCGTAACTGTATACACATTAGACGCCTCGAGGTTCACCGGGCCGGCCGCCCGGGCTGGGGCGGCGCCTGCCGGTCAGGAGGAGGGCCATGGCCAAGATGCGCGCGATCGCGATCCGGGAGCCCGGCGGCCCGGAAGTACTTGAAGTTCAAAAGGTTAAGGTCCGGGAGCCCGGAAGGGGGGAGATCCGGGTGCGGGTCCACGCCGCCGGGGTCAACCGGGCCGACCTGCTTCAGCGGCGCGGCCTCTACCCGCCGCCGCCTAGCTGGCCGGCCGAGGTCCCGGGCCTCGAATACGCCGGTGAGGTGGAAGCGGTGGGCGAGGCCGTCGAGCTGTGGAAAGCGGGCGATCGGGTTATGGGCCTCGTGGGTGGCGGCGGCTACGCCGAGTACGTCGTCGTCCAGGAGCGCGAGGCCCTGGCGATCCCGCAGCTACTCTCGCTCGAGGAGGCGGCGGCCGTCCCCGAGGTGTTCATCACCGCCCATGACGCCCTCTTCACCCAGATGCGCCTCGAACTGGGTGAGCGACTCCTGATCCACGCGGTGGGCAGCGGCGTCGGAACCGCCGCCCTCCAGCTGGCCAAGGCCGCGGGCGCTACTGTGATCGGTACGTCGCGTAAAGAGTGGAAGCTGGAGCGCGCCACCGACTACGGACTCGATGTTCTGATCAACACCTCAGAACACCGCTTTCCCGAGATGGTCAAGCAGGCCACCGCCGGCGCGGGAGTGCATGTCGTCCTGGACCTGGTCGGTGGTCCCTACCTGGCCGGCAACGTCGAGAGCCTGGCGGAGAAGGGGCGGATGATCGTGGTAGGTCTTACTGCCGGGCGCACGGCGGAGGTCGACCTCGGAGCGGTCCTGCGCAAGCGACTGCGCATCGTCGGGACTTCGCTGCGCTTCAGACCACTGGAGGAGAAGATCGAGGCGGTCCGGGCATTCGATCGCGACGTGGGGTCCCTGCTTGCAACCGGTCAGGTCCGTCCCGTTATCGATCGTGTCTTCGAGTTCGAGGAGGCGGTTGAGGCGCACCGCTGCATGGAAGCCGACGAGAACTTCGGAAAGCTGGTGATAAGGGTTCCATGACCGGGGCGTGATGGTGCAGAGGAAGAAGACAGAGCGTCTCAAGTGCTGGTCACCGCATCCCTTAGAACGTCAACCATGGCGTCGACGCGCTTGGGCCAATCGAACTCGGACTCCGCTCGCTGCCGGGCACGCTCCCTCATCTCGTCGTAACGCCGAGGCTCGGCCAGGATGTCCTCCAGCGCTTCTTCAAGGGCGACTGGATCACCAGGCGGTATCAGCAAACCGGTCCTCCCATCGTCAAGCGCGTCGGGAATACCGCCGGTCTGACTTCCAACCGCCAGCGTGCCGCAAGCGGCGGCCTCCAGAAACGTGATGCCGAATCCTTCGACATCGGCCTTCTCAAGGTTAGCCTCGCTCGGCATACAGTACACATCCGCAGCTCGGTACAGACTCGGTTTCTCGTGTTCCTCGACATGGCCCAGAAACTCGACATTGTCCTCGAGCCCCAGTTCTCGCGTCCGGGCTTCGATCTCGCCGCGCATTTGGCCAGAGCCCGCGATAGCGAGCAACACCCGGCGTTTGCGTGTGCGAAGCCGGCTGATCGCCTGCAAGGCCGTAAGATGTCCTTTCCGCTCCGCCAGGCGCGACAGCATCAAGATGACCTCCCGGTCGGTCCAGCCGCGCTGTCTCCGGTAGTCCGGGTCGTGCTTCTGGAAGTCCTCGTATCGAATGCCGGGCCAGAACACGCTGACGTTCGATAGCCCGAATCGTCCCCGCACCAACTCCGCCGTATAGCTGCTAACGGCGAACACGTGTGTGCAGCGGCGAAGGCTCTTCCTCAGCGTTGCGGGCCTCTTATCGAGCAGTCGAAGAGCTTCGTTGCCATACAGGAAGCTCGCTATCCGCCAGGGCCTGAGCGGAGGCAGGGCAGCCGCGATCTTCACGTAGTTGATCATCATTGGGTAGAACATGACCTGCGAGCCGAAGCGCCGCCGCAGCTGCAGGTACAGACGCGTGAGCCTCAGGTCGCTCCATGCCCCCTTCCGGATGATCTTGTCGAGCGGGTGGACCTCGAGATTGAGCTGGCGGTAAAGGTCGGATTCCAGATACTCACGGTTGCCGATGAGCAAGGTGCGGTACCCACGCTCTTTCAAGTGGTAGGCGATCCACGTGGCCATCGGTGAGATCCCACCTGCCTGAGGCAGAGGATAATCATACAGCACCAGGTGTGTGAACCCGCTAAGCGGATCGTCACTCGGACCGGACGACGACATCCTGCGGGACCCTCCTTTGAGCATGCTCAAGATCCGAAACTTCGCCCTTCGTGGTACAGACTATCTCGGTCTTCAGTCGGAATGGACCACACCCGGAATTCGCTCGTAGACTGCGCTGGCGTGTCGCGACCCCGTTGGGCCGTGCCGATAATAGGCCGACACCGGCCCGACGCAAAGAAGCTAGCCGCTCGACTTCGCGGAACCCGGTTTCGAGTCCGCGTCAGCTCGAAGCCCCGGGGCGGTGGACGATCAACTCTGCGCCGAGGTGCCTGTCAAGCCCGTCCTCCGTTCGCGTGCGGCGCGTCCTACGTGTCTCTTCGCGCACTTGAGCGTTGCCTCGCACCCCTTCCTCACTGGCGTAGCCCCGCGGGTGGTC
>JBDHKT010000299.1:0-3630 GCA_039586255.1 Gemmatimonadota bacterium
GGGCGTATCATCGCACCAATGCCTCCGGTATCAACATCCGCGAGGCGGACGTCGCTCGCGTCTTTCGGGAGCTGCTGGAACGGACCGCGAAGATCGCCCCGGACCTGTTCCTGATCGCCGGCGACATCTTCCACACGGTGCGCCCGTCCAACGCGGCGATCGCCGATGCGTTCCGCCAATTCTCCCTCTTCCATGAAGAGGCGCCCGACACATCCGTCGTCATCATCGCCGGGAATCACGATTCGCCGCGCGCCGCAGAAACTGGGAACATCCTCAGGCTGTTCGCGGAGATCCCGGGCTTTCAGGTCGTTCACCAGGAGCCGAAGCGACTGCATTTTCCCGAACTCGACACCGCGATCCTCTGCCTGCCCCACAACTCGCTGTTCGCCGAGAGCCAGCCGGCGATCGAACCGGACCCGGAGACCGGCATCAACATTCTGATGGCGCACGCCGCACACGAGAACCTGAAACTGATAAGCCACTACGGGGCGGCTCTGTTGCGGAGCAGTGACTTGAGGCCGGAAGAATGGACGTACGTGGCGCTCGGGCACTATCACCTTCACGAGCGACTGGCGCCGAACATGATCTACCCGGGCGCCATCGAGCGTACGAGCATGGATGTCTGGTCGGAAGCGGATCGGCCGAAGGGGTTCGTCGAGCTCGATACGGAGAGTGGGGACGTCGGCTTCCACGAGCTGCAGGGCCCCCGACCGGTGATCGACCTGAAGCCGATCGCCGGGCGCGACCTATCGCCGCAAGAGATCGACGGGCTGATCGAATCGGCGCTGGATTCGGTGCCCGGCGGCATCGACGAGAAGATCATCCGCCTCCGCGTGTTCGATGTGCCGCGCGACATCTATCGCGACCTCGACCATCGCAGGATCCGCGAATACCGGACGCGGGCCCTTCACCTCAACCTCGACGCGCGGCCGCCGCAGATCACACGACGCAGCGGCTCGGGCGCGCCCGGCAGTCGCCTGACCCTGCAGGAGGAGCTGACCGAGTTTATCAAACACCGCTGGAAGCCCGACTCGCGGCAGGTCGACCGCGAGGCGCTGATCGAGCTCGGGCTGCGCTACCTGCAGGAAGCCGAAGAGGCCGAAGTCCTCGAGGACAGGGAGTGAGATGCGGCTGATTCGCCTGGCGCTGAAGAACTTCCGGCAGCACGCCGACACGGAGATCGAGTTCCGGCCCGGTCTCACCGGCATCATCGGCCCGAACGGCGCCGGCAAATCGACGGTTCTGGAAGCGATCGCCTGGACGATCTACGGCGCGCCGGCGGTCCGCGGCACGAAAGACACGCTGCGCTTCAACCGCGCGCCCGGCCGCTCGACGGTGCGGGCCGAGCTCGAGTTCGAGTTGCGGGGCGAGCGCTACCGCGTAATCCGGACGCCGCGAACCGCCGAGTTGTATCGGTTCGAGCAGGAAGATCCGATCGCCGCGGGCCTGGGCGAAGTGACACGCCAGCTGACGCGCCGCCTCGGTATGACCCGCGGCGAATTCTTCAACACCTACTTCACGAAGCAGAAGGATCTGCAGTTCCTGGCGAGCATAGGGTCGGCAGAGCGGGGGCGCTTCCTGGCCCAGGTCTTGGGCTACGAGCGGCTGAAGATCTCGCAAGACCGCGTGCGCCAGCAGCGCAACGTGCTCAGGGCCCAGGTGGAGGAATTGCGTCGCACGCTCCGTGACCCGGACGAGATCGAACGCGAGCGGCAAGAGGCCGAGGCGCGGCTGAAGGCGGCGACGTCGCAGGTGACGGAGGCTGAAGGGCGGCGGACCGAGGCGGCCGCCAGAGTCGCCGAACTGGAGCCGGCCTGGAATGAGTTGCGCAAAGCGCGCGAGCTGTACGGGCAGCTGGGCGAGGAACTTCGCGTTGCACACATCCGCATCGAGCGCGTTCAGAAGGATCAGAAGCAGACCGCGGCGGAACTCGAGACGCTGCAGGCAGCCGGCGAAGAGTTGAAGCAGCTGCGGGATCGGAGCAAGCCGCTCGAGGATCTGCCGGCGGAGAACGAATCGCTGCAGGCGCTCGCCGAGGCCGAAGCTCGACGCGGCAGCCTGGAAAAGCAGCTCGAAGGGCAAAGGGAACGCGTCGAAGGTCTCAATAAGAAGGCGACGGCCGCGGCGGAGAAGGGCGGTGCGAGCGGCGACCTTAAAGAGATGCTCACCGTCCGGGATGCCGAGTGCGACGGCCTGGAGGCTCGTCTGCAGGATGCGACGTCCCGCTGGGATCGCGACCGACAGGAGGCGGACGCGAACCGGCGGATCCTGCGCGGCCAGGCGGAGGAGCTCCGGGCGCAGATAAAGCAACTCGAGGCCGCCGGGCCCGACGGCATCTGTCCCACCTGCAAGCGGGCCCTCGGCTCGGAATACGACTCGGTGCTCGAGCTCGTCCGCGGCCAGTACGAGGAGGTGGTCCAGGACGGAAAGTGGCACAAGAAACGATTCGAACAGTTGAGCGCAGAGCCCGACGACGTCGTCGCCGGGAGGAACGAGCTTGCACGTGCCCGTGAGGAAAACGAGCGGCTCAAGCGCCAGCTGGCGGAGGCTGAGGCGGCGCTCACCCAGGCCGACGCCTTGAAGGCCGAACTGGAGGCGGAGGAGGCGCGGGCGCGTGAGCTGGCCGGCGAAATCGCCGCGCTCCCGGAGGGCTACGACGCGGAGCGGCACGAAGCGGTGCGTGCGGGGCTGAAACAACTGGAGGAGCTCCGCACTCAGGTCACGCAGCTGGAAACCCGGTTGGAGAGGCAACCGCAGTTGCGGGCGGCGATGGCCGAGGCGGAGGAAGAGGAGCGGCAGATCCGCACGCAGCTGGAGGATCTGGAGAAGAAGCGGGCGGAGCTGCACTACTCAGAGGACGGATACCGCGCCGCCGAGAAAGAGTACGAAGAGGCGCGCGACATTCTCGGTGCCGCGAACGTGGAGGTGGAGCGGGTCAAGGGAGAGGCGGAGAACGCGCGCCAGGCTGCGGACTCGGCGCGGCAGGCGGAGCGTGAGCATAAGAAGATTTCGCGGGCCGTCGCCGAGCGTGAGGCTGACTACCGTCTCCACAACGAGCTGGACGGCGCATTGGCCGAATTGCGCATGGAGCTGAACGACCGGGTCAGGCCGGAGCTATCGGAGATCGCCAGCGTGTTCGTGACGGAGCTGACCGACGGTCGCTACAACCAGATCGAGATCGGCGGCGCGCACGAGGTGATCGTGCTGGACGCGGGCGAGGTCAAGGAGGTCATCTCGGGCGGCGAAGAGGATATAGCAAACCTCGTGCTGCGGCTTGCGATCAGCCAGATGATCGCCGATCGGGCCGGCCACTCGTTGTCGCTGCTCATCTTCGACGAGGTGTTCGGCGGCCTCGACGAGCAGCGGCGCGAGAGCGTCGTTCAACTGGTGCAGCGGCTCCAGGATCGCTTCGAGCAGGTGATTCTGATCACGCACGTCGAATCGATCCGCGAAGGCATGGACCAGGTCCTGCATGTCACCTTCGACGAGCGTTCAGGCGCCAGCGTCGTGCGCGAGGAAAGCCCGGGTGCCGGCCCGGAAGACCTGGAGGCGGAAGACCTGGCCGCGCTGCTCGCAGAGTAGGGAATGTGGAACTGGCAATTGGGAAGTCTATTCGGAATTCTCGAACAT
>JBDHKT010000300.1:0-3947 GCA_039586255.1 Gemmatimonadota bacterium
TGGGTTACCGGCGATTGACAACGGTGGCGGGGAGCCGGAATAATAGGGATAGGCGTTATACGCGCCTCTCCCGCATAGCTTGCTCGGCTTTAGGTATGACGGTCTATTACTGGCTCGGCGCCATCCTATCTATTCTGGCCCTGGCCCTCCTGTTCGTGGGAGGGTACATGGCGATCGTGCGCCGACGCCGCCTGCAAATCCCTCCCCAGAAGGGCTGGCTCACGGACGATATGGTCGACCAGATCATCGACCACGGTAGGCTGGCCGAGCGCCAGGTGCCCGAGCGCGCCCTCGATCTGGAGCAGATCGCCAAGGAGGAGGAGCGATTCTGGACTGAGACCTGGGACGAGCCGGACCACTACTGGGACTAACCGTATGGCCGACCGGCCCCCGCTACGCGTCCAGGATCTCGAAGATCTCCTCAGACTCGGGGAACCGTCCGGTGCTGAGCTTGGAGAAGATCAGCTTGCCGTCCCGGCACACCTCGAAGGCGCCACCGCCTCCCTTGATCAGCTCGACCTCGATATCGCTGTTGTGCTTACGGATCTCGTCCGCCAAACTGGCGGCTCGCGGTCCGAAGTCTCAAACGACGCAGTATTCGATGCTGACGTGCATTGACTCTCCCGGTTATCGTCGTGGTCGCCCGCCCTCTGTTGACCCTCTGCGCGAGCCGATCTAATTTGAGCCGCGGTCCTCCGCCGCCGCAAGCGATCTTCCATCCGGTCGGATCGGTCGGGTGAGGGAAGGTCTGCCAATAACGGCTAGCATATGCCCTAATGCTCGATTTTCTGAAACGTCTCTTCGGTGGCTCTGAGCCCGGCCAAAAGGATCGGGGCACCACAGCCGCGGTCATGGCCAGCGACGATCTGGAGCGGATCGAGCAGGAGTTGGCGAAGATCGGCCACGGCTATGAGGTCGCCAGGCTCCTCAACCGGGCGGGCGATCTCTACCTGGTCAAGGGTGATCGGCAGAGCGCCCTGAAGCGCTACGGCGAGGCCATCGACGCCTACCTGCAGTCTGGGGAATACGACAACGCGATGGCGGTGTGTCGGAAGATCATCCGCGTCGTACCCGAGGTGATCCGCACGCGCCGGACCTTGGCCTGGCTGTGCCTGGGCAAGGGGTTCCTGGAGATCGCGCGCGAGCACATCGAGGCGTACGCAGCTGCGTCCGTCGAGGCGGATCTCAAGCCGCTCGCCGTGCAGCACCTGCTGCTCATGGCCCAGTATGTCGACCGGCCCGAATTCCGTGACTTCCTGGCCGACAAGCTGGCGGAGCTAGACGATGAGGAGGCGGCGGCGCGGGTACGAGAGGGCAAGGCCGCCGACGGCGTGCGGGCCGCCGGCTGGACCCCCGTCGTCTTCGCCGCCATGCTCACGCCGGAAGAGCTGCGCCGGGCGGCGGAAGCCGGCTCCGAGATCAAGGCGCCGACCGGCGAGGTGGGCGCTGACGAGTTCGAGAGCCTCCTCTTCGATCCCGAGGCGGCAGCCAGGGCGCAGATTGCGGAGATAGAGGCCGCCGCCGAGAAGGAGGTTGCCGAGGAGCAGCCCGAGGAGGAAGCGGAGCAGGAAGAGGACGCGGAGGAGGAAGAGGAAGGGGAAGAGGAAGGGGAAGAGGAAGGGGAAGAGGGCGAAGAGGAGGAGGACGAGGAAGAAGAAGAGGAATCGGAAAAGGACTAGGACCGTTCCCGTTTTGAGGAACGGTTGCCCACCTACGGAATCCAGCCGAACCGACTAATTCACCGCATCCGCCGTGCGACGGGGATGGCCGTGTTGAGCGTGCTCGCCGTCCCGGCAAAGCCTATTATTACGGGTGATGGAAGCGCACGATGCACTCCGTGCTGGGGTTCTGGAGTTCATCGGGCGGGGCGTTCGGGCGCCGGCCGACGAGGGGGACTTCGAGCGGTTAGCGCTGGGGGTCTTCGCGTATCAGTTCGCGGAGAACGAGCCGTATCGCAGGTACTGCGAGCGGCGCGGGCGGACACCCGATGCCGTGGCTCGTTGGACCGAGATCCCCGCAGTTCCCACGGCGGCCTTCAAGGCGGCGCCGCTGGTCTGCGGTGACCCCGAAGAGGCGGAGGTCGTCTTCCGCACCAGCGGCACGACGTATGGTGCGGAGCAGCGCGGCGCCCACTACGTCCGTGACCCGAGTCTGTACGAGGCTTCGGCACTTCCCAACTTCCGGGCGCACATGCTGCCTGAGGGCGCACACCTGCCGATGCTCATCCTCGGCCCCACGCTGGAGCTTGCGCCGGACTCGTCGCTCGCCTGGATGCTGGAGCGGGTCAGGCGCGAGCTCGGGGCGAAGGCCAGTGCTCACTTCGTCGATGAAGGCGGGCTGAGGGTCGCCGAATTGGAAGCTGCGCTGGCGGAGAGTGAGTCGGGCGCCAAGCCCGTGGCGCTGTTGGGGACGGCGGTGGTCTTCGCTCACCTGCTTGATGCGCTAGCGGAGCGCGGGCGACTTTTCTGCCTACCGCCGGGTTCCCGGGTCATGGAGACGGGGGGGCCCAAGCGGCGGAGCCGGGAGATGGGGCGGGATGAGCTGTACGGCATGCTGGTGGACCGTCTCGGGCTCTCGGAGTTCTATTGCGTCGCCGAGTACGGCATGACCGAGATGTGCTCCCAGTTCTACGACAACGTCTTGAGAGAGCGAGTGCGCGGGCGATCGCCGGTTTCGCGTCACAAGGTCGTGCCGCCTTGGGTCCGCACACAGGTCGTCGACGCGGAAACGCTGGAGCCGGCCCCAGAGGGCCGGGTCGGCTTGCTCAAGCATTTCGATTTGGCCAATCTCGATTCGGTGATGGCGATACAGACCGACGACCTCGGGGTCGCCGGCGCCGAGGGGTTCGAGTTGATGGGACGGGCGGCAGGTGCCGAGCTTCGCGGTTGTTCCATCGCTATGGACCAATGGCTGAGCGCGCAGCGCTAGACGCATACTGGCTGCCGGAAACTCCGCGCCGGGCGAGCGGCCCCTTCGGCGATACGGGGCTCGAGGTCCAGGAGCGCGCCTTGGGTCCCGGACACGTTCCGATGCGCGTCCCCACCTTCACGCCGCATGCGCTTCGCGAGCTCTTGGCCACCTTGCGCGAGAAGCGCAGCGCGGTACTCATTGAGCGACCGGTGATCGAGATCCTCGGCTCCATTGGAATGGCTGCCGGGCGTCTCACGAGTCCGGGCGAGCCGTTCTACGAGGAGCTTCTGGATATACTACCCGAGCTGACCGGCTACTCGCGGCGGATGATCGAGATCGGGCTGGAACGGATGGGTGCGGGCTGGACGGCGGACGCACTAGGCTCGGCAATCGAGGACGAGTTCGGTAGCCTCGAGATGCTCGACGACTTCCAGCCGCGCCCGACCGGTGGCCACCAACGCGCCTTCGGCCCGCCTCTCACCGTGCATGTCTTCAGTGGTAACATTCCCGGCATATCGGTCAGTAGCCTGGTCCGTGCGCTTTGTGTGAAGTCGGCGAGCTTCGGCAAGATGGCGGCCGGCGAACCGTACCTGGCGGTCTGTTTCGCTCGGGCGCTGGCCGAGGAGGACGCCGAGCTCGCCGCTTGCCTGGCCGTAAGCTACTGGCCGGGCGGTTCGGAAGACCTGGAGGCGGTNGTGCCGCGTCCCGCCGGCTACCCGCTTCATCGGCTATCCGAACCGCGTGGGCGTGGCGCTGGTGACGCGGACGGCTCTGTCAGCGAAGCGCGCGCGCGAGCTCGCCAGAGGCGCGGCGCTCGATGTGGCAACCTTCGATCAGCAGGGGTGTGTGTCACCTCATACGATCTACGCCGAGGCCGGTGCGGTGATCGCCTACGGCAGCGACGAGACGATCAGTGATATCGGGTGCCGCGTCCCGCCGGCTACCCGCTTCATCGGCTATCCGAACCGCGTGGGCGTGGCGCTGGTGACGCGGACGGCTCTGTCAGCGAAGCGCGCGCGCGAGCTCGCCAGAGGCGC
>JBDHKT010000301.1:0-3592 GCA_039586255.1 Gemmatimonadota bacterium
CTTCAGACCTCCGCCAGGCGGCGGCGATGATCGCCGGGAACACGAACAGGTCGGCGGTGACCGCGGCGATCGCGCTCACCATCGTCATGAACCCGACCAGGAACAGAACCTCGAAGCGTGAGCCCATCAGCAGCGAGAAACCCGCACTCACGATCAGCGTCGTCATCAGGATCGCCGGGCCCGTATCGCGGACGGCGGTCTGCAGCGCGGCCCGCAGGTGCAGTCCCTCACCCATCGCGCGCCGGAACCGGCTGAGCACGTGGATCGTGTCGTCGACGGCGAGTCCGAACGAGATCGAGCAGACGAGAATCGTCGAAGGCTTGAGAGCGAAGCCGGCGATCTTCATCACGGCCAGCAGGACCAGAAGCGGGAAGAAATTCGGGATCAGCGCGACCAGGCCATGCCTCAGCGAGCGAAACATGAAGCTCATGACCGCGAGTATGAGGACGATGGCGATGACGAGACTCGGGCCGAAGTTCCTCAGCACCTGAGCCGAGTAGTTCTGGATCAGCTTCACCGTACCCGTCGAGTAGGCGCTCCCCACAGGCGGCGGGTTCGACTCCAGGTACCTATCGACCCTACGCAGAAACGGCAGCATGACACGCGACCCGGCATCCCGCACCATGACGACCACCTGCGCCTCGCCGTCCAGTTCGAGGTACACGTCCGAGAAGAAGTCGGCGTCCTGCAGCTCGGCCAGGAAGATGAGCTGGCTCGCCTCCTCGACCGTTTCGGGCAGCGCCCCGTCCGCACCGTCACCGTCCAGCGCCGCCCGGCGCAGCGGCCTGAGGAGATCGGGAAGCGCGAATGAGTTGATGACGGCGGCCTCGTCGACCACGAACTCCTGAAAACCCTCCATCCAGCGGAGCGCGTCGGGATGATGGAGCGGCCGGTCATCCGTCTGGCGCAGGAACAGCACGACCTGATAGATCCCGAAGCCGTTGTCCTCGATCCAGATCAGGTCGCGCCTGACCCCCGCCCCCTTTTTCAGATCGTCGATCAGATACGAGTCGACACGCAGTGATAGCCCCAGCACCACACCGATGAGCGCTACGAGCGCGAAGGCTGCCAGCACCTTCCGCGCCGGCCGCACGGCCAGCGCCGCAGCGGCGTCCACGATCCGTCGAGTCCAGCGCGCCTGCAGTCCCCGATCGTTGAAGCGTTTCCTCGTATAGAAGCCGAGGAGCACCGGGAGCAGGGTCATGCTGAACGTGTAGGTCAGGAAGATCGCCACGGCGGTGAAGATGCCGAAATCCATCACGATCCCGATGCGGGTCCCCACCAGACTCAAGAACCCGATCGCCGTCGTCAGCGACGTATAGAAGCAAGGTGTCGCCAGCTCGGAGAAGGTCGACACAACCGCCTCGGCGTTGCCGGTTCGCTCCGCACGCAGTTGCCGATAGCGCGAGAGCAGGTGAACGATGTCGCTGCCGCCGACGACCAACACGATGATCGGGATGAAACCGGTCAGCACGGTTACCGGCTTGCCCGCAAGACCGATCAACGCCACGGTGCTCAGGTAGGCCGGCACAACGGAGGCCAGACACAACACGACCTGCCCCAGGTGACGGAAGAAGAAGAACAAGACGGCGAGAAAAACCAGCAGACCGGCCCCAACGAACAGGCGTTGATCTTCATCGAGAAGCTTGGGGATGCGCGAGCGGGTGATGGGAATCCCGCTCAGCGCGAACTCCGCTCTATCGCCGGCCAGCGCCTCCAACCTGGTCTGCAGCGTCTCGTCGATCTCGCGCCGCCTCAGGTCGTCCTCCATGTCGCGCGGATCGAGGGTACCGTGGATCGCGAATACGCTCTGCTCCGCGTTCCACAGGTAGCCGCGGTAGAGATCGTCGTCCCGACGTTCGGCCAGGATCTGCCGTACGTACGCGTCGCTCAGCCGTTCCTCTTCAATCAGCGTGTGGACGTCCAGGACGCTCTCACCCTCGACCTCCAAGACCTCCGCCACCTCGACACTCCCCAGCCACTGAACGTCGAGAAGCCCGACCTCGTCGAAGTAGCGGGCCGCCTGCTGCAAGTCGCGATATAGGTCGACGCCGGGCGGCCGCGAGTCCTTCCAGAAAACGGAGATCTGCGCGTCCTATTTTGGGAAGCTCTGCTTGTAGAGGTCGTAGCGTACCCGCTCCGGCCCCCAAGCGGGGAAGAACTGCTCCATGGTGTAGTCGATCGGCACGCGACCGGCGCCGACGGCGACGATTAAGAACAGGGCAATGTTGAGCGCCAGCACCTCGATCCGGTGCTCGACCAGCCAGCGGAAGTACTTCTCTCGTGCAGTTTTCATCGGGCGGCGCCTCCGTCCCCGAGTACGACCCCTCCGGCCGGCTTCCTCCTCGAGCCTACGGCCGAAGTGCGCGGAACTCGCTGGGCCTACGTTGCGGAGGCGCCATCAAGTGGGAATCAAGCGGGGACGGGGGTTTGGGAGCGGAGATACTGATGGCGGAACCTCAGGCGTCCCGCCATCAGCGGAGCATTCGCGGGCCGTGGGGCTCAGGGCCTCCGTCTCGGCGGCCAGGCCGGCAACTCGCCCAACCTGCCTCGCAGCTCATCCATGAACGCGTAGTCGTGCTCATCGGCACGCATTGGGGTGACGACGATGTAGTCCTGGATGTAAAACAGGATGTCGGTCTCGCCGGGCGGAAGCTCAGACATCTCGGGGACCTGAAGCAGCCAGACTTGCCGCGGTCCCTCGTCGCCTTCGCCGATGAGCGGTGGTGCTTTCTCGAAGTAGCGGCCACCCAGCCCAGAGGCGCGCGGCGCGACGCGGACGCCCTTGATCTCCGACGGTAGCTTCTGCGGCAGTGCGACGGTCAGGTAACCCCCGGGCTCCAGACCCAGCACGAGTTCGCTTCGAGCCAGCTGGGCGACCCAGGCGGCCAGCGCCTGCACCGCTTGCTCTTCGCTATCGTCCACGCCGGAGATGGCGATGGCCGGGACCCCAAAGACTGCGGCGATGCGCGCGGCGCCGATGGTACCGGAACCGAACCACGACGCACCGAGGTTCGGGCCACCGTTCGGCCCGGAGATGACAAGGTCGGGCGGGTCGTCCCTCAAGATGCCGCCCAGCGCCAGAGCCACGCAGTCGGCCGGGTATCCATCGACTACATGCACCTCGACGCGCTGGCCGCCTTCGTCAAACAGGCCCGACCAGACCAGTTCCGATTCCAGAGACCGTTTGCCCATCGAGAGGTTCATGTGATGCGTTGTGCCGCTTCGATTCTGGGACGGGATGACGACGTACACCTCCGCAAATGCCGCCAAGGCCCGCGCCAGCGGAGCCACGCGGTCCTGCAGCTCTTCGACACCATCATCGTTGGTGACGACGATTCTCAGAGGACGCTCTTGCTCTGAGCGGGCCGTCTGCGCGTTCACCCAACCGAAACCCAGCGGCTGCAAAAAACAAACGAGGAGTCCCGCCAAGCTGAGACTCAACCGTGACCTCTTCAACCTATCGAGCTTCATCTTCGTCTCTCCTTTTGCAGTTACACCAGGCCGACTGTAGTCAGCTTTCGGCACAAAGTGATTCGACAGCCAGAGGGCCGCAACATGAGCAGGCACTGTGGATTTGACGAGTCTACAG
>JBDHKT010000302.1:0-3591 GCA_039586255.1 Gemmatimonadota bacterium
TTCGACCGCTACTTCCAGATCGCCCGCTGCCTGCGCGATGAAGATCTGCGCGCCGATCGCCAGCCCGAGTTCACCCAACTAGACGTCGAGATGTCCTTCGTCGCCGAAGACGACGTCTGGACGGTGATCGAGATAGTGATGGCGGCGGTATGGAAGGACGTTGCCGGTCGCACGGTCGAGCGCCCATTCCTGCGCATGCCCTATCGCGATGCACTGGAGCGCTACGGCACTGACAAGCCGGATCTGCGCATCCCTTGGGAGCTGCGCGACCTCAGCGACGACTTGCGGGCCAGCGCATTCCGTATCTTCCAGGCAGCTATTGAGAATGGTGGCAGGGTGCGCGGCTTCAGGGTACCAGGGGGTGCGAAGCTCTCGCGCAAGGCGCTCGATGGGCTGGATATAGTAGCTCAGAGTGCCGGTGCCCCGGGTGCACTTTGGACGAAGCTCAGCGATTCCGGAGCACAAAGCGGATTTGGGCCAAAGCTCTCGGAGGCGGAACTAGCCGCCTTGAAAGGGCGACTCGAAGCGAAGAATGGTGACCTCATCGTAGTGATCGCCGGTCCCGACCAGACTGCGAACACGGCCCTCGACGCTCTGCGACGCCACCTCGGGTCGGTCATGGGCGCGGTGGAAGAGGGTGACCGGTTCCTCTGGGTTACGGAGTTTCCGCTCTTCGAGCGCGACCCCGAGAGCGGCGAACCGGTGCCGAGCCACCACCCGTTTACTGGCCTCAACCCCGAGGACCTGGACCTGTTGGAGAAAGACCCGCTATCGATACGTTCGCGTGCGTACGATCTCGTCTACAACGGCTCGGAGTTCGGTAGCGGCAGTATCCGTATCAACGAGCCGAGCCTGCAGCGTCGGGTGCTGGCCGTGCTCGGTATCGGGCCCGAGCAGGCACAGCGTAGGTTCGGTTTCCTGTTGGAGGCGTTCAGGTACGGTGCGCCACCTCACGGCGGGTTTGCGATAGGTCTTGATCGAGTCGTCATGCACCTGGCAGGGGGGTCGTCGCTGCGGGAAGTGATCGCGTTTCCGAAGACCACGGCGGCCCGCGCACTCATGGAGGGTGCGCCTGCACCCGTTGCCGATGAGGAGCTAAAGGAATTGAGGATAAAGCAAGTTAGGCGGTCCGATGCCTGATCAGTCGACGGATTCGCCGCAGGTCGTCCAACATCGCCTGCCGGCCGAGGGGGCGGACCAGCTTGTCTTGGCCGGTGTGAACGATGCCAACCTCCAGGAGTTGGCGCGCATTTGCGGATGCCGTGTCGTCTTGAGGGACGACCAGGTCGTCCTCTCAGGGTCGCTCGCCGACGTGGAGCGCTGCGTTCCCGTCGCCCAGCACATGATCGATCTGGCCCGCTTGGAGACCCCGTTCTCCGTTAGCGATATCCAACGCTTCGCGGATGTAGTAGCAGCGAGCGAGGGGTTGCCCCCCAGCGCCCTCGAGGGTAGCAAGATCATCCTGCCCGGCTCGCGAAAGGTGATCACGCCGAAGTCCGCCGGTCAGAAGCTCTACGTCGATGAGATCAACCGCAGCGAGATCGTCATCGGTATCGGGCCGGCGGGAACGGGTAAGACGTACCTCGCTGTGGCAATGGCGGTTGATGCGCTCCACAAGAAGCGCCTGCGCCGCATCGTGCTGGTTCGACCGGTGGTCGAGGCCGGTGAGCAGCTGGGCTTCCTGCCGGGAAGTGTGGAAGAGAAAGTCGACCCCTACCTGCGGCCGCTCTATGACGCGTTGGGCGACATGATGCCGCCGGAGCAGCTACGTCGGGCGCTGGAGAACCGGACGCTGGAGATCGCGCCGCTCGCCTACATGCGCGGCCGCACGCTCTCCGATGCGTTCGTCATACTCGATGAGGCCCAGAACACGACCACCTTGCAGATGAAGATGTTCCTGACGCGGCTGGGTCTCAACTCGAAAGCGGTGATCACAGGCGATAAGACTCAGATCGACCTGCCGCGCCGCGAGGACTCCGGGCTCCTCGAGGTCGAGCGAATACTTCAGGGGATTGATGGGATATCTTTCGTCTACCTGACTGAGGTGGACGTGGTCCGCCACCGCTTGGTCAAGGAGATCATCAAGGCGTATGCCCGGGTCCACTCGGGCAACGATAACTCTCAGGAGAGCGAATGAACCCGGGTCGAAAGAGCAAGATAACGGTCCGGATACGCTATCTGATACGTGACCTGTCCAGGCGCCGCGGCGTACAGCTCTTCGCACGGCGTTTCAGCCAGGTTTACCGGCTGCTGCTGCTGGTCTCCGCGGCGATCGTCATCGTTCTCGTATTTCCCCGCGGCTCGGCCCGCGAGTTCGTGGTGCTCAGTGAGGGGATGGTGGCGCAGGAGGAAGTGATCGCGCCGGTCACCTTCCCGGTGTACAAGTCGGAGGCCGAGTTGACCCAGGCGCGCGAAGAGGCTGCTGCCGGCGTCGAGCCCATCTTCGACCATTTGCCGGAGCTTGCCGATAGCTCGATCGCCGCCGCACAGGCGTTCTTCGACACGTTGCAGGCCACCGTCTCGAGTGCTGCCGACGAGGAAGGACGGCGCCGGGCGGTGCGAGCTCTGCTCGACGACTACGGGATAGCGGGGTCAGGAGACCAGGTAGCGCTGTTGATCGCGTCCGAGTCGCGTGAACAGTTCCGGGAGGCAGTCGAGTCGACGTTCCAGCGGCTGCTGCGGCCCGGTGTGGTGAGCGGCGGCGACCTGGGCGCCGTGGCCTCCAGCGGCGTCATCCTTATCTCCGCAGCGGGCGAGGAGTTGGTGCGGGGCGATACGCTGACAACGATGGAGCGGTTCTTCGAGCTGGCCGACTCGCGATCGCCGTCCGAGCTGGGCGTGGACGCGCACCGTCTGTTCCACAACGTCGTCGTGCACTTCGCGCAACCGACGATCGTTCTCAACCGGGAAGCGACCGAGGCGGCCCAGAACCAGGCGCGGCAAGCCGTAAACCGGGTCGCGTACCAGGTACTGGAAGGCGAAGGGATCGTGGCGGCGCACGAGCGCGTAAGCGCCGAGCAACGCGAACGCCTCGTCGCGCTGCAGGAGCAGCTTTCCGGGCAAGAGGGCAGGCGTCTTTGGCCGGCGAATCTGGGCGGTATCCTCTACAACATCTTGTTGCTGGTCGTTCTGGGTCTGGTCATCAGGTACTACCGCCCGGACGTCTATGCTTCCGGCCGCTCGCTGACGCTGATCTGGCTCCTCGTGCTGGCCGTGGCCGGTGCGGCGGCGCTGATCTCGAGAACCGGCGCGGCATGGCAGCTGATTCCGATAGCGTTCGCCGCGCTCACGCTCGCGACTCTCTGCGACGGCGTGCTGGCATTGCTGGCGGTGTTCGTGCTGGTAGCCCTAATCATGCCGGACCCGTTTTTCGCCGGCATTGCAGTCCCGTTCTTCACCTTGATGGGGGGTGCGGCGGCAGCGTTGAGTGGCAGGGTGGTGCGACGGCGCGCCCATACGTGGGCGTTCGCTGCCGTCATCGCCGGTACGTACATACTGGCCGCCTTCAGCCTCGGTATGATGGGTCTTCAGAGTACGGAAGACGTCGTAGTGAGCTTCTTCTGGGGCACTGTGAACGGGGTGGGCTGCACC
>JBDHKT010000303.1:0-3580 GCA_039586255.1 Gemmatimonadota bacterium
TCGAGGAGGCCGAGGCCGAGCTGGGATCCGACGAGCTCGAAGACCGCGACCCGTTGTTCCGGCGCGCTGCCGAGGTTGTCGTCCAACACCAGCAGGGCTCCACCAGCCTGCTGCAGAGACGTCTGAAGATCGGCTACGGCCGCGCAGCCCGCATAGTCGATCAGCTCGAGCTCGCCGGGATCGTTGGGCCGCCGGAGGGGTCGAAACCGCGCGACGTATTGGTTACACTTCAAGATCTGGATAGAATCTGCTCCCCCAGTGGTGGATGAAACGGGTAGGGTAAGACGATGAAAGAGCTTGCAGCGGTCGCGATTCTAATATCGGTGCTCTTCGGTCCGGCTCAGGTCGCCCAGGAGCAGGCGGAGGAGGTCCTCGCCCAGGCTGCGAAGGCGTACGAGGACGTCGTAACGCTACGCTCCGAGTTCGTGCAGAAGATCAACATCCCGGCGCTAGAGAGGGAGAAAGAGGGGCGGGGCGTCGTACTCCAGAAGAAGCCCAACTACTTCATGATGAGGTTCGAGGAGCCGCAGGGCGATATCGTCGTCGCCGACGGCGAGTGGTTCTGGATGTACTATCCCAGCGCGCAGCCTGATCAGGTCGTGCGTACCCCGATCCATCAGACCACCGAGAACGCCACGCTCGGCGGCCAGTTCCTGGTCAATCCCACCGAGCGCTACGTGGCCACGTATGTGGCGCGCGAGAGCGTCGACGACCGGCAGGCCCATCTGCTCTCCCTCGTGCCCAAGTTCGATGCGCCCTACACGTTGGTGCGCGTTTGGATCGATGCGAGTGACTACCTCGTGCGCCAGTTCGAGGTCCACGAGGAGAACGAGACGGTCCGCACGATCACGCTCAGCAACTTGGAAGCGGGCATCGAGCTGCCCGACGAGCTCTTCACCTTCTCCGTGCCGCCCGGCGTAGAGGTCTTCACCCGGTGAGGTTTGCCGTCGTCACGCTAGGGTGCGATAAGAACACAGTCGATTCGGAACGCATGGTGGCCACGCTGGTCGGCCACGGGGCGGACCATACCCCGGATCCGGCCGACGCCGAGGTGTTGATCGTCAATACCTGCGGTTTCATCGATGCCGCCAAAGAGGAATCCATCGACACGCTGCTCGAGGCGGCGCGTCTCAAGGATACCGGCCGGCTCTTGGTAGTCGTCGCCGTCGGCTGTCTGGTCGAGCACCATAGGGACGAACTGAGTCGGTCGATTCCCGAAGTCGATCTATTCCTCGGGCTCCGCGACCTGCCCGAGCTCGTTCCCCAGCTCGTGATGCGCGGCTTGCTCGACGAGCGTCCGCGCAGGCATCCCGGCGCCCGCCTGCCGGTGGGAGGACTGCGTCACGTCTCGTACCTCAAGGTCAGCGAGGGGTGCGACCACGGCTGCTCCTTCTGCGCGATACCGCTGTGGCGCGGCCGTCACCGCTCCTTCGACCCGGCGGCGCTGGTCGAGGAGGCGCGTGCCCTGGAGGCCAGAGGTGTGGTGGAGCTCAACCTCGTGGCCCAGGATCTCGCACACTACGGCCGCGACCTAGCCGGTGGTGCGGGCCTCCACGGCCTGCTCGAGGGTTTGCTCCGGCGGACAGAGATCCCCTGGTTCCGACTCCTCTACATCTACTCAGCCGGGCTGCGACCGGCGCTGGTCGAGCTGATGGCTCGCGAGGAACGGCTCCTCTCCTACATCGACATGCCGATTCAGCACGCCAGCACCCGCATGCTCGAGCTCATGCGCCGGCCCGAGCGACCGGACGTGCTGCGCGAGAAGATCGGCTGGCTCCGCTCCCAGGTCCCCGACATCACGATCCGCACGACGGTGCTGGTGGGATTCCCCGGCGAGACCGAGGAGGACTTCGAGGCGCTCCTCGACTTCATCGGCGAGGTCGAGTTCGATCACCTTGGCGCGTTCGCCTACTCGCCGCAGTCGGGGACCCCGGGAGCCGAGATGCCCGACCCGCTACCCGAGTCGGTCAAGCTGGAGCGTCTCGCCCTGGTCGGCGAGCTTCAGCGTTCCATAGTCGCGGCCCGCAACTCGGCCCGCATCGGCAGCACGGTCGAGGTGCTTGTCGACCGCCTGGCGGAAGACGGGGACGGAGAGCCGCAGATCGAGGCGCGAATGCGCAGTCAGGCTATCGAGATCGATGGTTTGACGTACCTTACCGCGTCCGACGTCGCGCTCGCGCCCGGCGACCTGGCCCTGGCCACTGTCACCAACGCCGATGACGCCGACGTCTGGGCCGAAGCGCAGTCGGTCATCAGACCGGCGCGCCGCCCGTTCGAGCGCGATGAAGCCGTCGCATTGGACCTGCATACGGCATGGGGGAGATGAACCCGCGGGAACGATCACACGAGCTCTTTGGCCGGGCCCGCAAAGTGTCGCCGGGCGGAGTGCACTCTCCCGTCCGTGCCTTCGGCGCCGTCGGTGCCGAGCCGTTCTTCACGGCCAGCGGCGCCGGCTCGCGTCTGCGCGATGTGGACGGGAACGAATACATAGACTACGTACTGTCGTGGGGGCCGCTGGTTCTCGGCCACGCCCACCCGTACGTGACCGAGGCCGTCGAGCGTGCCGTCCGCAAAGGGACACACTACGGTACGCCCACACCGGAAGAGGTCGAGCTCGCCGAAAAGGTCATCGCCCTCATGCCTTCCGTCGAGCTGGTCCGCTTCGTCAATAGCGGCACCGAGGCAACCATGTCCGCCGTCCGACTCGCCCGCGCCTTCACCGGCCGCGACCTGGTCCTCAAGTTCGAGGGATGCTACCACGGTCACGGCGACAGCTTCCTCTCAAAGGCTGGATCGGGACTCGCCACGCTCGGCCTACCCAGCTCGACGGGGGTGCCGAAGGAGATCACCCAGCTCAACCTCACCGTGCCCTTCAATGATCGCCAGGCCGTCCAGGACGCGATCGCCGAGCACGGCGACCGGCTGGCCGCCGTGATCACCGAGCCCGTCGTCGGCAACTCCGGCCTCATCCTCCCAGAGGACGGGTTCCTGGAGTTCTTGAGAGGGGAGACGCGGCGCGTCGGCGCGCTGCTCATCTTCGACGAGGTGATGACAGGCTTCCGCGTCGCGCTGGGCGGCGCGCAGGGACACTTCGCCATCGACCCGGACCTGACGGCGCTCGGCAAAGTCATCGGCGGTGGCTTTCCCGTCGGCGCCTACGGTGGTAGGCGCGAGATCATGTCGAGGGTGGCTCCCGAGGGCGACGTCTATCAGGCGGGAACCCTGTCCGGTAACCCGGTGGCGATGGCGGCCGGACTGGCGCAGCTCGAGATCCTCGAGCGGGAGGACCCGTATGCGGCGCTGGAAGAGCGGGCGACCGAGCTGGTCGGCGGCATTCTAGCCGCCGCGGGACGCTACGACGTCCCCGCCAGCGGGGCAGCCGCCGGCTCGATGTGGGGCGTCTACTTCTGTGATGGCCCGGTGCGCAACTTCGAAGACGCGCTGAAGGTGAATCGCGACTTCTTCAACGCCTACTACCGCGAGTGCCTCGCGGGCGGCGTATTCTTCGCGCCGTCTCCTTTCGAGGCGGGCTTTATGTCAACGGCGCACAGCGACGCCGACATCGACCAGACACTTGCCG
>JBDHKT010000304.1:0-3579 GCA_039586255.1 Gemmatimonadota bacterium
GGGCGTGATGCACCCAATCCCCGTCACGGCGACACGGCGCCGCCTATTACCGGTGTACTTTCTCGATATGATCACTGCTCCTCCGCTGCTCCTTTAACGCCCTCCAGAGTCATCCCGGCCACGTGGTGGATGAAGACAGGGCCGATAACGCCGTTCGCGGCGAATCGGCCGATCAGCGGCCAGCCCGGCCCGTCGGGCCAGTCGTGCACGATCTCCACCCGCGTCGACGCGCCCTCGGAGTGAAAGCGCCACTCGACGTCCATCCCCTTCGTGATCCCCCCGACGTGTTTGTAGCGAACAACTGGAACCGATTCGTCGGCCCACATCTCGCTCATCCACCACACCGGATAGCCGATGGGGCCGAACATGCGGCGCGCCGCCATCTCCACCAATCCCAGGCCGAAATCATCGCGACGACGGAAACGCACCCACCGGTAGTGGGAGAGAATCTCGGGCCAGCGTTCGACGTCGGCCGCCACCTGGAAGCAGCGATCCTGCGACGCGTTCATCACGATCTCGTTGTGTGTGATCATCTGCCCTATGCCAGTCTCGTTAGTAGCGGTACCCAGAGCGCAGGATTGAGCAACGCAGCCGGGTGGACCAAGTCGCCCGTGGCCCTGAGCAGACGACCGGCTGCGACGCCCTCGCGCTGTGAGAGGGCAACCATGAAGCGCGACATGACGGCGGGCCGGCTGACGGCGGCCTCGATGACGCGCTGCAGGCCACGCTTAGGCCCGAACTCGAGTCGCATGCGCCGCCCGTACCGCGCCAACGCGTGAGTCTCCCTCTCGGGATCCGTAAGAGCGGCATCGATCGCCTCGGCGGCCAGTCGTGCGCTACGGAGCGCTTGATAGATGCCCTGGCCTGTAAACGGGTCGTAGTAGCCCGCCGCGTCGCCGACAACGAGAGCGCCCGGCGACCAGGCCCGGCGCACCGGCCGGTCGAACGGACCCGTCACCAGCACTGCTCTCTCCAGGCCGGAAGCCCGGACGCGGGCCTGCACCTCGGGGAACTGCGAGAGAGCAGCCGAGAAAAAGTCGCGCGGCGAGCCGCCGGCATCGGCCGCTTCGTCCTCAGGTATGACCAGGGTGACGTTGCCCCCGTGAGGCAGCGACGCATACCCGCAGGTCCGGCCACCGCGCACCCTCAGCTCGCCGAAGTCGTCCTCGCCATCCGGGCCGGCGAGATGCCCGACCAGGGCGATCTTCCGCAGTCTCGCAGGCCGGCGCTCGAAGCGCAGGCGGCGCTGCACCACGGAACGGAGGCCATCGGCTCCCACCACGAAGCTCGCCCGGATTTCGCTTCGGTCAGCTCCCTCGCGCGCCGCGACGCCGGCGATCCGGCCGTTTGCCTCGATGAGTTCGTAGACCCGCACGCCGAAGCGCACACCGACGCCGGCACACTGTGCTTCTTCGAGGAGAGCCGCATCGAAATCACGACGACGCACCGCCCAACCTTCCGGTGCGCAGCCGTCGTGGTCGGATCCGAAGCACGCCTGGAAGGCGCGACCGTCCGGCGCCTCGACGCGCCAGCCCCTTAGTCGCCTCGGCGCCAGCTTCGCCTGCAATCGCTGGCGAACGGCGAGGCGCTCCAACTCGGCTACGGCGCCCGGGTTCACACAGTCGCCGCACGGTTTGTCCCTGGGGAACCGAGCAGCTTCAGTGATGAGCACGTCGCGGCCGCGCCGCGCCAGCTCGAGTCCCAGGGCCGCGCCCGCCGGACCGGCCCCAACGATCAGGACCTCGGCCTCGGGTCTCTTCACCCCGGTCGCCTCCAGCACAGCGCCCAGCGGAACCAGAGCTGCGGCTCGAGCGTCACCGACAGCCCGGCTCTCATCGCCAGCTCCCGCATCTCCGCCATCGTATAGGCGGCGCGCATCGAGGCAGTGGCGTCGTGCCATGTATAGCGATGACGTCGCCACACGGTGTTCGCCAGCGTCCGCGCCACCAGCAAGCCCGGCCGACCGCGGCGCAGGTCGGTGACGACCATACCCAGTGCGCTGACCCGCGCCATCTCGCGCAAGGCGCGCACTGCGTCGCCTTCATCGAGATGGTGGAGAAACGTGCTGCAAATCGTCACGTGAAAACAGGCGTCCGGAAACGGCAGCGATCTGGCGTCACCGCAGACCGCGCGAATGCCTCCGTTCCCATCGCCCTGTGTGAGCTGCGCCGCGGCGATCCGTGACGTCATCCGGCCCGAATCGAGGGCTGCTCCCTCGATGCACCCGCCGCGCCGCGCCCAGCGGCGGCCCAGCGCCGCCAGGATGTCGGCGCCACCGGCCCCCACATCCAGTACGCGGAGTCGCTCGAGCGAGTGCCCTTCGAGCAGCCGCTCGAACCGGCGCGCAACGCCGGCGGTCACACCCAGGTAGCGATTCATCCACGCCAGATCGTCCAGGCTCTCACGCAGAAGAGCCGGATCAGGCGACCGCTGGTCAACCAGCTCTGGTACTACTACTCTTTGCATGGGCTCATAAGAATGCGTGCCCCCAGCACCTCTGACCAGTCTGCGCGGGGCAGCCCCGGCCAACTCGGTCGCATTCCGCTCATGCTCAGCGAAACCGTGCTCCGGATCGTACTCGCCGCACTCATAGGCGTCGACTTGAGCCTCCCGCGGTACTTCAAACGCAGGTATCCAACACGCGGCCGGCGGATATCGGGCGGCCTCGCCGTGGTCCTGGTCCCTGAGCGTGTCCTCACCATGGCGCTCTACTCCGGCCTGCTCGCGTTCATTATCAATCCTCACTGGGTGGCCTGGTCCCAAATCCATCTCCACGGCTGCCTGCGTGCTCTCGGCATTCCCCTCAGCGTCGCGGGGCTGGCCGGGCTCACCTGGGCGTTCCGCCATCTCGGCCACAACCTGACCGCCAGCACCGGGACCGGTGAAGACCACACAATGGTAACAACCGGACCCTACCGCTGGGTTCGCCACCCCATGTACAGCGCCTGGGCAGTTCTCATCCTCGGCTACTGCCTGATAGCCGCCAACTGGTGCATCGCCTCCTTCTTCCTGGCGGCGCTGGCTGTCGTGGTCCACCGGACACCGGCCGAGGAGGCGGCGCTGGCAGCGCGATTCGGCGACGCCTACCTGGACTACACAAAAGAAACAGGTCGTTTCATCCCACGTCAGATTCCGCGACTTCGCAAAGAGGTGCCAAAATGAGAGCAACCCACTCAACCCTCGTGGCGCTCGCCGCACTCTCCTCGGTCTCATGTTCGTCGAGCGACGAGAGCAGGAATACGGCCGCGGCGGCCCCGGCAAACGCCCAGACCGTCGTCAGAGACATCGACGGCAACCAGTACCGGACCGCTACCATCGGCAACCAGGTCTGGATGGCGGAGAACCTACGGGTGACACAATCGCCCAGCGGCCAGCCGGTCACGAGTTTCTTCTTCAACGACGACTCGATCGGCTACGCGACGTGCGGACGCATGTACACCTGGGACGTCGCGATGGACGGTGCCCAGGGCGAAGAGGTACAGGGCATTTGCCCCGACGGCTGGCATCTGCCGTCCGATGCCGACTGGACCAGGACCTTCGAATTCCTGGAGCGCGAAGGAATCGGTGGCACCAGCCTCC
>JBDHKT010000305.1:0-3577 GCA_039586255.1 Gemmatimonadota bacterium
CGCGTTTCCCCGACTGGGATGCGGTGCGAATCGCGCCGCGGGTTGAGATCGAGCAGGCGATCAAGTCGGCCGGCCTCTGGAAGCAGAAGGCCCGGACGTTGCAGGAGACGCTCGGCGCCATCTTCGATGAACAGAACGATCTCGACCTCTCGCACCTAGAGCGTCTGACCGACCAAGAGGTCATCGAATACCTCACATCCTTCCGCGTCGTCGGAGTGAAGACGGCGGCGTGCGTGCTCTGCTTCTCCATGGGCCGATCGTATATGCCGGTGGACACCCACGTCCACCGGGTTGCGCGTCGCCTCGGCCTGATAGCGGAGCGCGCCACCGCCGACCAGGCTCACGAACTGCTGAACCGCGACAGCTCAGTCCCGCCCGAGCTGCGTTTCTCCTTTCATATTCAGCTGATACGTCACGGGCGTGCGGTCTGCCGGGCCGGCCGGCCGGCGTGCGACACTTGCGTGCTGGGGGGGCTCTGCCCAAGAATCGGCATCTAGCCCGCCTGCACAGATCGAGTAGAAAGGAACGGCACATGCGGCGCTTCAGCCTCCTCCTAGCGCTCTCATTCCTCGCGGCCTGCGCGCCGCCGCCGGCGGGCAGCGGCGCCGGCAGCACGTCGGGCGCAGTCTTCCCGTTCGACTGGGAGTTCCGCGGCCTCGACCCGATCGGGACCGGTACCCAGGGGATGGTGGCCACCACCGACGTCCGGGCGACGCGGGTCGGCGTTGATATCCTGGAGGCCGGCGGCAACGCCGTCGATGCCGCGATCGCGGTGGGCTTCGCCCTCGCCGTCGTGCACCCGGCCGCCGGCAATATCGGCGGCGGCGGCTTCGCAGTCGTCCGCCTGGCTGACGGTGAGACGGCATCCCTCGACTTCCGCGAGATGGCCCCAATGCTGGCCACGCCGGAACGCTTCCTGGACGACGAAGGACGACCGACGGACGCCTCGATGCTCGGGCACCTCGCCGCGGGTGTGCCAGGCACGGTGGCCGGGCTCTGGGAGCTCCACCAGCGCTACGGCTCACTGGCCTGGGAGGACCTGGTCGCGCCCGCCATTGGGCTGGCCGAGAATGGCTTCGTCGTCAGCGACGCCTTTCACGATGGGCTCGCCGGCAGGCAGTCTAGGTTCGCCGAGTTCGAGACGACGCAGCAGATCTTCTACCCCGACGGTGACGCCCCGCGTGTCGGCTCGACCTTCCGGCAGTCGATGCTGGGAGAGACGCTTCGCCTGATCGCCGCGGAAGGAAAATCGGCGTTCTACCACGGAGCGATCGCCGACATGATCGTCGACGAGATGCGCCGGGGCGACGGCCTGATCACACATGAAGATTTGAGGCGCTACGCCGCGAAGTGGCGGGACCCCATCGTGTTCGAGTACCGCGGCCATACGATAACCTCGATGCCACCGCCGTCGTCGGGCGGCATCACGATCGCCGAGACGCTCAACATCCTCGAGGGCTACAACCTGAGAGAGCTGGGCTTTAACTCGGCGGAGGCCATCCATCTCGTCGCCGAAGCCTTCCGCCGCGCATTCGCCGACCGCAACTACTACCTGGGCGATCCCGACTACGTCGAGATGCCTGTCGATCGCCTGATCAGCGACGAATATGCGACGGAGCTGCGGGCCAGCATCTCACGCAGCCGCGCGTCGCCGTCGGAACAGTTCAATCGCGTACCGGTGCTGCAGGAAGGTTCGCACACGACACACTACTCGATAGTCGACAGTCAGGGCAGCGCGGTCGCGCTGACTTACACGATCAACTCGGGCTACGGCTCCGGTGTCGTGGTGGCGCGGGCCGGCTTCTTCCTCAACAACGAGATGGACGACTTCGCGATGCGGGCCGGTTTCCCGAACCAGTACGGTCTCATCCAGGGTGAGGCGAACCTGGTAGCTCCCGGCCGGCGCATGCTTTCGGCGATGACACCATCCATCGTCCTCGACCCGCAAGGCACGCTGCGCATGGTCGTGGGGTCACCCGGTGGTCCGCGGATCAGCACAGCCGTAGCGCAGGTGATCATCAACGTCATCGATTTCGAGATGGATGTGCGCAGCGCCGTCGACGCACCGCGAATCCACCACCAACTGTTGCCCGACGCGATCCAGCTCGAGAGGAACGGCATCGACGAGCGGACCAGGTCGGTGCTGGAGAGCTTCGGGCACACGGTCATGTCCCGGCGCGGGTACTTCGGCGACGTGCAGCTGATCATCCGCGCGCCCGACGGCACCCTCTACGGCGCCTCCGACCCGCGGAGCAGCGGCAGCAGGGCGATCGGATACTGACGTGCTGAAGCAGCTGGCACCGCTAGTCCCGTACGCGCGTCGCTATCGGAGTCGGATCGCCGCGGGCCTCAGCCTGGTGCTGGTGGCCAACCTATTCTCCCTTACCTGGCCCTACCTGCTGAAGCTGGCCATCGACGCTCTGGAGCAGGGAATTTCGCCGGCGGGCCTGGCCGCCTACGCGGGGGCCATCGTGGGCTTCTCCCTGGTCGGCGGCGCCGGCCGCTACTTCATGCGCCAACTGATGAACGGCATGAGTCGCCACGTGGAGAACGATCTGCGCGACGACTACTTCGCCCACCTGTTGAGGCTAGCGCCCGATTTCTACGGGCGCGTCCCCACCGGCGAGCTGATGAGCCGGGCTACCAACGACATACCGGCGGTCCGCATGGTGATCGGCCCGGCGATCATGTACCTGGTGAACACGGCGGTCATCTCGATCATCGCGCTGACGATGCTGACCCTCATCGATCCGCGTCTCACGGTCCTGGCCATCCTGCCACTTGCCTGTGTTCCGCCGGTCACGATCTACTTCGGGCGCGAGATCCACCAACGCTTCGAGGCGATCCAGGCGCAGTTCGGCCGCATCTCCACGATGGCACAGGAGAACCTCGCCGGCGCACGCATCGTGCGCGCCTATGTGCAGGAGGACGCCCAGGCCGGCCAATTCGCTCAGCTCAATCGCGAATACATGAAGCGCAACCTGCGGCTCGCCGGGGTTTGGGGGCTGTTCTTCCCGGCGCTCATGCTGCTCACCGGACTGGGCGCCGTGATCGTGCTCTGGGTCGGAGGCCGCGATGTGATCCTGGGTCGTATCACTATCGGCGACTTCGTCGCCTTTGCCTTCTACCTGCTGCAGCTCACCTGGCCGATGATCGCCCTCGGCTGGGTGATCAACCTGTTCGAGCGCGGCTCCGCATCGATGGGCCGCATCCAGGAGATCATGAGCGAGGAGCCGTCGATCCGTGACGCGGAACAGCCGGTCGAGATCGAAGCGCCGCAGGGCGGCATCGAGTTCAGGGATGTCTGGTTCCGCTATCCGGGCACGGAGCGCCACGTCCTCCGCGACGTCTCGTTCACGATCGAGCCGGGCCAGACGGTCGCCATCGTCGGACGAACCGGATCCGGCAAGAGCTCCGTCGTCAGGCTGATCCCACGACTATACGATCCCGATGAAGGCGAGATCTTGCTCGACGGCGTACCGATCAAAGAGATACGACTCGAGCAGCTGCGCCGCCTCATCGCCATGGTGCCGCAAGAGCCCTTCCTGTTCTCCGAGACGCTGGGCGCCAACATCGC
>JBDHKT010000306.1:0-3576 GCA_039586255.1 Gemmatimonadota bacterium
GTGGTCGCCGACCCGCACATAGATGTGAGCCAGGTTATCGGCCAGGGCGGCCCCCGCGTAGGCGTCCTCCGCCAGCGGCAACAGCTCCGTCGCCCGCCTCCCCTCGCGGACCGCGTCCTCGGCGCGGCCCAAACCCGCGTAGGCCAGTCCGAGCCCGGCGTGCAGGCGCGCGTCCTCCGGCCGGGCGACGACCCGCTCGCTCAAGACGGCCCGGGCCGAGTCGAAGTCGGCCTGCGCCAGCTCGCCCTGGCCGGCCCGCTCGTGCAGGATCGCCCTGGCCAGGTAGTACGAGCCGCTATCGGTGCCGAACGACTCGGGGTATAGCCGGAAGAGTGCCGTCTCGTAGTCCAGCTCGCGGGCGCCGGTCAGCATGCGGAAGCTGCCCCAGTAGATGTTGGCGTGCGCTTCGGCCAGCTTTCTCCGCGCCATCTCGAACTCGGGGTCGAGCTCCACCGCCATCTCGAACATCTCCAGCGCCTGCTGGGCGCTCGTCCGGCTCGCGCCGGAGCGCAGGTACTCGTCACCGAGCAGGTAGTAGCGGTAGGCCTCGAGGTTCGTGGTCGGCTCGGTCTTCAACGCCAGCCGTTCCGGCTCCAACAGAGTCAGGTCCAGCGCCTCGGCCACCTGCTCGGCGATCTCCGACTGAACCTCGAAGACGCTCTCCATCGGCTCTTCGTAGATATGCGCCCACAGGTGCGTGCCGTCGTCCACCTTGATCAGCTGCGGGGTGACGCGGACCCGGTTCGGCCCGTCGGGAACGTTCTCCCACCTGACCGTCCCCTCCAGGATGTAGTCGATGTCCAGCTCGGCACCGATCTGGGCCACCGTCTTCTCCGTAGCCCGGTAGCGGGTCGCCGTGGTTCGCGCGATGACTCCAAGGCCGGGCAGCACGGCCAGGCGGGCCGTGATCTCCTCGGTGATTCCGTCGGCGAAGTACTCGTCGATCGGCGCGCCCAGGTTCTCGAACGGCAGCACCAACAGCTTCATCCCCGAGCTCCCGCCATCGAAGCCCGCCCAACCCGGTAGCCGCGGAAGCGTGTACCAGGCGGCCAACACCGCCAGGCCCAGTACCCCAACGACCACCGCCAGCGCCAGCAGCCGGCCCGGCTGCCGATACGGAGCCGCCCCCTCGTGCAGGGGCTCGGTGCGTACGACTCCCTTGGGCGTGATGTCGAAGGCCCAGGCGAGGACCATGGTGACGGGGAAGCCGAGCAGGGTGACGACGACGAGCAGCGTCAGCGCCCACGGGGGAAGCGACAGGGCCTCGAAAGCGATCTCGGCGGCCTGCCAGATGACGAAGGCGACGGCAGCGTAGACTACCGCGACGCGGAAGACGCGCCGACGCCTAAGCTCCGCCAGAAAGCCACGGAGCCGCGAACCGCTTTCGCCCATAAGTCTGCCGGTCCTATCCCAAACCGTCCGCTCGAGCTACGTACGTGTGCGTGCCAAGATGTACCCGCACCACGAGTGCTGCAAGGATGACACTCTTACCCTTCATCCTGTTAGAAACCTGACGGCCCTGGACGGTTGGAAGGTCGCGCCGGCGCTACTCGCCCTCGCCGAACGCTTTGAGCAGCGGCCCGTTCTCGACCCCGGCGTTGAGAGCTGCCAGCCCGCTGCAGCTCGGCAACTGCATGCGCGACGAGTCGAACTCGCACCTCACGTACTGACTCCGCATCTCGGCGCTCCAGTTGCTGCTACTCACCGTCATCTCTAGAGGCAGGTCCGGTCGCTTGTAGCTGACGCTGTCCAGCTCGGCCAGGCTGCGCGCGTAGCGCCCGTAGATTGAGAGGAACCAACGCTGCGCCGACTTGACCTCCATCAACTGGTCGGTGAAGGTGCGGCTGTCCTCGCCGACCTGCGAGGCCTCCGCCTGGAAGCGGTCGTTGAACGGGTTCTCGAACAGCAGGAACATCCAGTTGTCGCCGCGCGGCTCGAAGTAGGCGGCCGACAGACGGGCCGTCTCGTCCTCGCGGTCATGCACCCGGAACAACACTTGCCGCCCATTACGCGTCTTGTTGACCTTCTCGACAACGACGACCGTGCTGTCCGTACACCCGTACGGCCAACCCTCACAGAACCGATCCCGGATCTGCAGGGCGGCCTCGTCCTTATCGAAGCTGTCACAGCCTGCGAGCATGATCAGCCCACAGAGCACGAGCGGCCTGAACTGGCGGAATCGAGGCATCATTTGCTCCTGCTGGTTCTGATTAGAGACTATCGGTGCCCGTGGCCGCCTCGCCGGTCGGGGGGATCGAGCCTGAGCCGCACTTCCGGCACCCTCTTGCGAACGGGTTTCTCACCGGTGGCCGGCGGCGCGTGCCCGTCGCTTTCGGGCTCCGGCGGATGCGTCCGCAGGCTCTTGCGGATCATCTCTTCGCCCCGCTCGATCGCCTGCTGGATGCGGCTCAGCTCACGTTCGCCGCGCTCGAAGATATCGATCGAACCGCTCGCCTCGCGCCGGATCACGACCATCTGCACGGGAAACGTGAGGGCGCCCGGACTGGTCTCGGCGACGTGCAGCATCGTCCAGTAGGCGGAAAGCTCACCCAGCGCCACAGCCGGTAGCCTGTCCTCCCACAGCACCTTGCGCAGGAACGCGAGGAACGGATCGGCGACGGCCTTCGCGCTACCGATCGTCGCGCACGCCAACTCGTCGGTGACCTCGGTGACCGAGCATTCCGGGTCGAGGAGGAACAGACGCAACGAGTCGCGGAACGGGATGGCGAGCAACGATTGACTTATTGCGTACTCGTTGGACGTGATCCCGAAGCCCGGCAGACCCTGGAGCGTCCGGTGGATCGCGACCGTACGCTGGACCGGGGCGGCCAGCGCATCGCGGAGCTTCCCTCGCAGTACGTCGTCAGCCGATTCGCGCTCGTCCGGCTCCGCGAGGCTGCGCTCCAACGAAAGCGCCATCTCCTGGGCCAGCCCGTCGTGTCCGGTTACGCCCAATACCGCCTGTCCGGCGACGACTCGCAGCTTCTTCGACCACTGCCGCGCCGGTGGCAGCCCGTCCTCGGAGGGCATGGTTCCCGGACCGCTGGCGGCGAGCACCAAGCTGTCCGTGCACCGGATACCCACAATGAGCGACACGACGACTTACTCCTGAAAAGCGCCCTTTTTAGGCGAACTGGGGATCAAGAGGCCTTCTGAAAGACGGCCTGGCTCAAGGGGGAGTGGCCATGAAAAATACCAAATCGGGTGGGCAATTACAAGCAGGGTAATGACTTCGATTCCATGGTCGCTGGGAGGTCGGAGCCGGGGGACCGCTCGCTCCGGTCGACCCGGGGGTCGGAGCCGGCGGACCGCTCGCTCCGGCCGACCCGGCAGTCGGGGTCGGTGCACCCCGCGACGACATCGGGCAGCTCACCCGCACGCTTGGCTTGAAGATCGGAGCCGGGTCGCTAAAACCAGCTCCGCTCGGCGGTCCACCGGCTCCTCCCGGCTTAGATCGACGTCGACCCCACGGGCATCCCTCGGCAGTATCCTCCTAAGGGGACAGAGTGGTGAGCGGAGGTTGGTGCTCACCCGACGCCCTCCCCTTGCCCAAATACCCGGTTTCCAACAATTTAG
>JBDHKT010000307.1:0-3574 GCA_039586255.1 Gemmatimonadota bacterium
TCACGATACTAGAAGGCCGCGGCGCTGAAAAGGGGCCCGTCCCAGTGGCGCGGCGTCAATGATGAAATTCCCCGACCGCGCGGCTATATTGTCCCCGTCAGGAGGAGAGAATGCCGGGAAAGCTTAGCCGGGAGATCGTTCGACGACGGATCCCCCAATTCGTCGGTGTCTATCTAGCCGCCGGGTGGGGGCTGCTCGAGTTCACCGACTGGGCGATGCGCCGCTTCGCGTGGACCTTCAAGGTGACCGACTACGTAGTTGGTGGCCTGCTACTCTGTCTCCCCCTGATGGTCTACGCCGCTTGGAGCGGTGGCGGCCGGGCCGCCACGGCGCGATCGCTGCGGAAAGCCAAGGGCGGTGCCAAGTCCATTGCCGTCCTCCCCTTCGCTAATTTCGGCAACAGCCCAGATAACGAGTATCTGAGCGACGGCATCACCGAGGAGATCATAAACGCCCTGACCCGCGTGGAGGGGCTCAGCGTCGTCTCGCGGACGTCCGCTTTCGCGTACAAGGGCAAGAACGAGGATGTGCGCAAGATCGGCCGCCAGCTCGGCGTCGAGGCCGTCCTCGAGGGTAGCGTCCAAGTGGCGGGAGACAGGCTGCGCGTAACGACACAGCTCGTCGACGTAGCCGGCGGCCTCCACCTCTGGTCGGAGCGCTTCGACCGGGAGATGGCGGACGTCTTCGCCATCGAGGACGAGATAGCGGAAAACGTCGTACGGACGCTCCGTCTCTTCTTACGTGAGGATGAACGGCGGGCCCTCGCCAAGTTGCCGACGTCCAATGTCAGGGCCTACGAGTACTACTTGCGCGGCCGCCAGTTCTTTCACCAATCGCGCAAGAAGAGCCTCGAGTTCGCCAGGGAGATGTTCCGTCGCGCCATCGAGGCCGACCCCGGGTACGCGCTGGCCTACGCCGGCGTCGCCATGGCCAGTGCCCTCATCCACATGTACTACCCGAGTAGCGAGGGCAACCTGGAGCAGGCCGACGAGGCGAGCATCAAGGCTCTCGAACTCGATGCTGAACTTGGGGACGCGCACGCCGCCCGCGGATTCGCGCTTTCTATGTTGAAGCAATTCGATGAGGCCGAGCAGGAATTCCAAACCGCGATGCGCCTCGACCCGAAGCTCTACGAGGCACGTTACTTCTACGCACGGGCCTGTTTCCAGCAAGGCAAGTTGGCCGAGGCGGCGCGGCTGTTCGAGGAAGCTTCCCAGGTCCGAGAAGATTACCAGGCGGTCTTCTTCGGCGCCCAGTCTCACGAAGCGCTCGGCGACACAGCCGAGGCCGAGAAGCAGTACCGCCGCGCGCTCCAGGTCGCCGAAAAGCACATGGAGCTCAATCCCGACGACCCGCGCGCCGCTACCATGCGCGCCGTCTCGCTCTGCCGGCTAGGCCAACCTGAGGAAGGGCTTCACTGGGCTGAGCAGGCGCTGGCCATCGATCCCGAGGACGCCGGCGTGCGCTACAACGTCGCCTGTCTTTATGCACTCGAAGGTGAGGCGGACAAGGCCATCGACTGTCTTGAGGACGCGATCGACGTCGGGTTCGGGAACAAGGGCTGGATCGAGCAGGACCCCGACCTCTCGTCAATCCGTGACCACCCGCGCTTCCAGGGTCTAATAGAACGGCTGTGAGGTGCGTCGCCTAACACCCTGCCGTACAGCCAGATACGGTCAGTGAGCTGAAGCGTCTCCGAGATAAGTCAGGCATACCTCTGACCCCAGACTTTCAACAATTTGTCCTTGCTCGGTAGCGTTTGGCCGGCGAACTCGGCCAAGCAGCCAGCTGGTCGGGCTGAACCCAACGGCGCCGGTCCTTGAGGCAGCCGTCTGCTGTTGATACAATCCCTCGACGCAGCGCGCCCCGATCTTAGAGACAGCCCAAGTTTCCCCAATAGGCGCCCGGGCCAGCCCGGGCTGGACGTTAATGGCATTTCGCCAACTAGCGATTCGTAGGGCAGCCTTGGCCGGTCTCGCGCTCCTGGCCTGCGCACCCGTAGTGCGCGCGCAGGAAAGCGTCCAGGGGACCGGCCTCGCGAATAGCACCCGCTCGGGCCCCAGGATCCTCGCCGTCATACGGATCACCGAGCCTCCCGTCGTCGACGGGGCGCTGGACGATGCCGCCTGGTCGCAGGTCGAGGCCGCCGGCGACTTCATCCAGCGAACGCCGCGGGACGGAGAGCCGGCGACACAGCAGACACGGTTCCAGATCCTCTTCGACGACCAGGCGCTCTATATAGGCGTCTGGCTTCTCGACTCCGACCCCGGCGGCATCGTCGATGGGGAAGCGATCCGCGACTACGATCTGCAACAGAGCGATGCCGTCAGGCTGATCTTCGATACTTATCAGGACGAGCAGAACGGGTTCATCTTCGGCACGAACCCGGCCGGGATCGAGTACGACGGGCAGGTGACCAACGAGGGCCAGGGCGGTGGCAGCCTCATGAGCCGGCGCATGCAGCGCGGCGCCGGCAGCGGCTTCAACATCAACTGGGACGCCGACTGGAACGTTGCCACGTCCCGCGACGGTGACGGCTGGTACGCCGAGTTCCGCATCCCGTTTTCCACGTTGCGCTACGGATCCGCCGAGAGCCAGGATTGGGGCTTCAACATCTGGCGAAAAGTCCGGCGCCACAACGAGGAGTCTTCCTGGTCGCCTATCCCCCGCCAGTTCACGCTCTATCGTCTCAGCTCGGCGGGAACGCTCACCGGCCTTCAGCCGCCCGCCCGCCGAACCGCCCTACTGACACCTTATGTCCTCGGTTCGGCCGAGCGCGACTACCTGGCTGGCGACGATGGCTTCAGCTACCCGCGGGAATTCGGCGGCGAAGCGAAGCTGCAGGTAACGCAGGGCCTCACCCTCGACCTCACCTACAACACCGACTTCGCACAGGTCGAGGTCGATGAAGCGCAGATAAACCTTACCCGCTTTCCCCTGCTCTTCCCCGAGAAGCGGCCCTTCTTCCTCGAGAACGCCGGCTATTTCACGGTCGGCACGCGTGAGGCGGAGCTCTTCTTCAGCCGCCGCATCGGCATCGCGGAAGGTCAGATCGTTCCGATCGATGGCGGCGGCCGAGTCTCGGGGAGGGTCGCCGGCTTCAACGTGGGCGGTCTCTTTTTGCATACCGAGGGCGCAGACGGACTGCAACCGGCGAACGCCTACGGGGTCGCCCGGCTCGCCCGGGAATTCCCTAACCGCTCGCGCCTCGGCGCGATCTTCGTTGGTCGGGACGCCACCGACCGGCGGGGGAGCTACAACCGCACGTATGGGATCGACGGCCAGCTGGGAATCGGCGAGCCCGTAACGATCTCGTCTTTCGTGGCGACGACCGAGACGTCCGGCCTGAGCGGGCACGACCACGTCTTTCACATCGACGGCATCTACCTGAGCCGGGATTGGCGCGCCACAGCGGCCTACCGCGAGATCGGCGAGGCTTTCAACACCGAAATCGGCTTCGTGCCGCGTCTCGGATATCGACATCACGAGCTGTCGCTGCTCCGCTACCTGCGCCCCGAGGACCTCATCGGATTGCGGGAGATCCGGCCCCACGTCCGCTGGGCACGCTACAACG
>JBDHKT010000308.1:0-3569 GCA_039586255.1 Gemmatimonadota bacterium
GCACACTCCGTTCCTTTGACGCCAGACTCTCCAACAGGAGCGACGCATGAGCACCTCGGATTGGCCCGAGCCCATCGCCGCTGCGTCGGACGAAGCGGCGGTCGCCATCGTACGCGGACTCTGGACGCGGGCGGCACGAGTCGATGTGGCGATCGCCGATTCGCAGCGCCTGCTCGAACTACTCGGCGATGCCGGCGCCGACGGGCCGAGCGCGGTGAACGTCGTCACACGAGCCCTTCCCTTCGCCGGACGACCGAACCGCTGGCGCTGGACGATCATCGGCGAGGCTCCATCTCCCGAGTTCCTGCTCTTCTACGGCAGCGGCAGCGCGTTCCCCGAGAGCGCGCTCATCTTCACCGGCAATTCGACCGACGGCTGGCTGATGTTCCACCGGCGCCCCATCGTCCTGCACCGACTGCGCCAGCGATTCGAGCTGTTATCGATCCCGCGCGGCCTGCGCGTCATCGCCGCGACCTCATCGATCCGCGAGGTGGCCGGCCGGACCTGCTCCGGCGCAGCACAGACTTCCCCCGACCGTGAGGTCGAGCTCGTCGCGGCGAGCGAGCTTTACCGCCGGGTGCTCGCCGCGCACTTCAGCGGTGCGGGAAGGGACGCGGCGCGCCGGCCCGATTCGGCGCCGGCGCTGGCGGCTCATCAGGAGCGGGCGTACGAGCGCGCCTGCGCTATTCTCGATCGCTACGGCGGCGTGATCGTCGCCGACGCCGTCGGACTCGGTAAGACCTACATCGGCCTGCGACTGCTGGAGCGGACACTCGAGGCCGGCGAACGCGGGCTGGTCATCGTGCCGGCCGCACTCAGGGACCAGTGGACGCGAGAGCTTCGCTACCTCGGAGCGAGCGGTGTACCGGCCACCGGCGTACACATGGGGGAGAGCAGGAGCACAGACGAAAACCTCGATCTCTGGATCAGAGAGAATCTCCCGGGCGAGGTAGGCCTGCTATCAATGGAGTCATTGGGCCGGGGCGGTTTCGACCCAGTCGCGCTTCGCGGCGCCGATCTCGTGCTGGTCGACGAGGCGCACAACTTCAGAAACCCCGCGACCCGCCGCTATCGGAACCTCGCCGATCTGCTCCGCCACACGAAGGTCGCCTTACTCACCGCAACGCCCATCAACAACACGATCCTCGACCTTCAGCATCTGATCGACCTGTTCGCCGCACCCGGCGCCTTCAGGCATCTGGGCATCGCCGACTACCGGGAGGAATTCCGTCGCGCGGCGGCAGGCGACGGCGATCTTCGCACCGTCATCTCCGCCTGCGTCCTGCGTCGCACGCGCCGCTTCCTCAGAGCGCATTACGGCCGGGTACACGTCCGCGACTCGCGCAGCGACGAGGAGATCGAGCTGCGCTTCCCAAAGCGCCTACCGCCCGTGCCCGTTGAGTACGACCTCGCCAGCACCTACGGCGATCTGCTGTCGGGGTTGGAGGGCTGGCTCGAGGACCTGCACTTCCCTGCCATCGAGCCGGATGAGAACGACGCCGGCCCCGTCGCCGGTCCCGGCGAGCTTCTCAAGATCATCATGCTCAAGCGGCTCGAGTCGAGCACCGAGGCTCTCCGTTGCACCGTCGTCCAGCAACTCGCCTGGTGCAATACGGCGCTACGTGCCATCGACGCCGGACGCATCCTGACGAGACCCGACTACCGGGCCAGCTTCCAAGGACCCGCCGATGATCCGGGCAGCCAGCTAGCCTTCTTCGAGCTCATGCTGCCCGCTCCGTCCCTCGAGCCCCGGCGCGTCGCGACTCTTCGTGGCTCGCTCGAGCACGATGCGAACACGCTGGCCCGCATCCACGACGCTCTCGCCGCGGTCGGGCCGGGCGGCGACCGTAAGCTCTGCAAGCTGATCGAGCTACTCGACGGACCACTCGCCGGCCGCAAGACCCTCCTCTTCACCGAGTTCCGCGACACGGCACGCTATCTCCATCACCAGCTGCGAGTGCGACCTCACATCGCCCAGATCGACAGCGCAGGCGCGCGCCTGGGGATGGAGCGTGCCGGGCGCAGCGAGGTGATCGGCCGATTCGCTCCACGCTCCAACGGTCTGCCCGAGCCACCGGAGCGCGAGCGCGTCGAGCTGTTGATCGCCACAGATGTACTCAGCGAGGGACTCAACCTACAGGACGCCTCGGTCGTCGTGAGCTACGACCTGCCCTGGAACCCGGTGCGCTTGATGCAGCGGATCGGCCGCGTCGACCGTCTGGGCGCGCAGTCCGAGCAGGTCGAGCTGCATCACTTCGTGCCTGCCCACGATCTCGATCGCCTGTTGGGTCTCATGGCACGGTTGCAGGGAAAGGTCACGACGATATCGGCGACGCTCGGCCTCGACCATCCCGTGCTGGCGATGCCCGGCGATCGGCAGCGCGCCCTCGATCAGATCCGCATCCTCGCCCGCGATCCGCAGGGCTACGACCGCGTCGAGGGAGAGGTGGAAGGGCCACTCGACCCCGAGGAGCAGGCCTACCTCGACTACATCGCCGAGGCCAACTGCGGACGAGGGACGAAGGAGGCGGGGCCGGCCGCTTCGGCCGTGGCCGTCGACGTTAGGGGGACGCCGCGAGCCGTTGCCTACTGGCGTGTGGGCTCTGGAGGGGGTTCTCGTGGGCTCTGGCTGATATGCGATGTCGAGACCGGCTGTGTTGCCGAGGACCAGGTCGCCGCGCTCGAGCTATTCCGGGACGCTCGAGCCCGAAGACGACGCAAGCCGCCGGAACACCTGTTGGCCAGCGCGCGGCGCACCTGCGCCCGTTTCGCCCACGGTCTCGTCGCGCGCCTGGAGGCCGCCCGTATCGCCGGCGACGCGCTGAGTCCGAGCTTGCCGCAGTGCCGGATCGCCGCATGGCTGAGTCGAAGCTTCCAGGCCACCGCCCACCGACTGACGTCCGCGGAGAAAGCGAACATCGACGATCTACTCGACCGCCTGGGGCATCGCTTCACCATCGGCGGCGAGCGCTCGCTCGCCGCTGCGGCGGCCGAGCTACCGGCCCACCCCACTCCCAGTTTCCTATCACGCCTCGACGACCTGCTGCGAACTCTCACTTCCGACCGGGCAGGGTCACGGGGAACCGACGAGGTGGCCACACTGCTGCTGTTGCCGCGGCACTAACCTGCCCAGTGGATGGCCGCTTGTCCCATCCCCCGTTCTGAGTTCAATTGGAGCCGAGCCTCGGTGGCGGGCCTATCACAACATTGGAGCGTGGACGGTGGAGACGCTTATTCGCTGGATCGTTGGCCTTTTCGTGGCGCTGGCGGTAGGTGGCGTGGTGACCGGTTGGTTCCTGAGCAGGCTTCGCTCCTACCTCAACATAGCCAGGCCGTCGGGCCGCGATGTGCCGAACTGGCTGATCGGCGTCAGCGAGCGACTGTTCTTCGCGGTCATCATCGCCTTCAATATCTCCGGAGCTGCCGTCGCCATGATGGTCTGGATCGTCCTCAAGATCATCCCCAACTGGGAACTCCACGTGAAGCTCGGCGCGGCCAACAAGCCCCTCACCTGGTCGTCCATCCTGGCGAGCCTCTGCTCCATGCTGTTCGCGCTGCTCGGTGGGCTC
>JBDHKT010000309.1:0-3560 GCA_039586255.1 Gemmatimonadota bacterium
GAGGACGTCCAGCGCTTCGTTTTCTTCGCCAGCTTCGAGCAGGCTTGTGGCGCGTGCGAAGCGGTAGAACGCATGCGCCGTCGTGACGCTGGGGCCGTCGAGCATTGTCGCCGCCTGCCGGAAGGCGGCCGCCGCCTCGACGTGATCGCCGCGCTGGGAGGCGAGTATACCCTGCAGCCCGCGGCTCGCGCTTTCGGCCAGGTCCGCCATCAACGAGTTACCTGCTGCCCGGAACCTGGCGGCCAGGAAGTCGCAAGTGTCCAGCTGGGCCGTGAGACCGTCGGGATCGCCGCTCAGCATGTAGTACCACCCGATGGCGGCACGGAAGGGCGGAAACTGGAGTGCCGGGGCATCCTGGCTCACCAGTCGCTCCAGCGACCGCGCAGCCCGTTCCGCGCTTCCGAAACCGGCGATGTACCACAGTATCCAGTTGTACTCAACATCGGGGGCCGTCGGCATCAGCTGCTCGGCATCGTGGTTAGCCTGCCGCGCCGCGGCCAGGCGCCCACGCCATACAGCGATGGGAGCCACGTTAGAGTCGAGACCGCGGAAACGGTCGGCAACCGGGAAGCGTGGGGCCGCCAACTCACTCGCCACCCGTGCGGCCAGCGGCGCTAGCCGCGGGCCGCCCCACAGCATGATCACCGCCCGCCGCAGCACGCCCCATTCCTGATCCGCCAGCGCGTCGATCGCAGCCAGGGAATCCTCCGCGGAGCCGCCCACCAGGTCCCGCGTCAGCGCGAGCGCCAGCGCATGTTGGCTGGTTGAGTCGTGGGCGATGTAAAGGCGTGCGTAGCGGTCGAAGCGCTCCAGCTCGTCGAGCTCGAGCGAGTACTCCAGCGGGTGTAGAACCGCCGGCAGATACGACGAATCGAGGGCGATTGCACGGTCGAACGGTTCCAGCCCGTCGCGCGTCGAGATGCCGACCCGGTATCCGATGTGATAGTAGGCGTCGCCCAGCAGATACCAGGCCTCCGGATCGTCGGGATAGCTCTCGGTCAGCTCCTGTGCTTGTTCGATGGCCTCCGTCAGCTGCTGGTCCAGTAGGTAGCTCACCTCCACCACGGCACGCTCTCGCGGCGGCAGGGCGTGGGCCATACGGACGGCGCGGGCCTGCGCGGCCACCGATGTCGGATGTCCTATATGATGTTCCCAGCCGTAGGCGTGCGAGAGACCGTGTGCGGCGAGTGCAAAGGTCGAGTCGGCGTCGAGAGCACGCTGATAGGCCTCGATCGCCAGGTCGGTGTGCACGCGGCGCAGTGCCTGCTCGCCCTCGAGATATGCCCTCACCGCTTCGAGTGGGTGAGCTGACAGCGCCCGGCCCGAGGCACGGAGTCCCTCCTCCTCGCCGAGCTCGCGCAAGAGCTGGACGCTGACCCGGTCCACAAGGGCGAGGATGCTGTCGGGCGCGGCGGCGAGGCTGGCGGAGCCCAGCGTTTCGCCACTCGTCGCCGAGTGGAGCGAGGCGTCGATGCGGACCTGACCGCCCAGCTGGACGACCTGGCCGCTGATCGCCCAGCGTGCGCCGAGGCTTTGGGCGACGGAAAGCGCTTCCACTTCGGTCGCCTCTCTGTCACCAATGCGGCTGCGCCAGCGGCTGAGGACCGTGCGGGTGTCGATGGTGTGGAGATCGGCGACGTCGTCGAGGTTGGCGCTGAGCACGTCCATCAGTCCTTCGCGCCACAACTCGAGCTCGGGGCCGCTGGTATGGAACGGAAGGATGGCCAGCGACTTCATCGTTGGATCGACCACCGGCGGTGCGTCGTCCCGGTCGAGCAACGTGAGGACGGAGCCTGCGATCACGAGCACCACGGCCACGGCGGCGGCACCGAGCAGGGCACGCGACCACATCGAACGTGGGCGCGGCTCGGCCGCTTGCTCCGGCGGGCGCGCTCCGGGCTCCGCTGCCCGAGCGACGAACGTTGCGCCCTCGATGATCGCCGTGGCGACGACAACGGTGAACCCGATGAGCAGCAGGACGATGGCGGCCGGGAAGAACCAGGCCGGCAGCGCCAGCTTGTCGATGAAGACGTCGGTGATCTCGAGGATCAGCCAGGAAGCGGCGAGGTAGATCGCCAACACCTGGAGCAGCCTGCGCTGGCGGAACCAGCGGAGCAGGCGGTCGAAACCTTCCCCTTCGGTCGGCACTGGACGAGCCTCCCTGTGGTGGGATTAGGCGAGTGGCGCCGCGGCAGGGCGCCGCGGTCCCGGGGGGGAATCTAGGACCGGGCGCTCGGCTCGATCAAGCTGGGGTAGCCACCGGGCCTCGCGCTCGCTGCGTAGCCTTTTGCGTCATGTCTCGGACGTAAGGCGGCGCAGCGCCCGCTCTGCTGCCTCCCACGTGGCCCGGTACTCGACGTCGCAGTCTTTCCACAACTCTACGACACGCGCGTAGGCCCTGATTGCCCTCTGCCGCTCGCCGCGCCTCTCGTATATCTGTGCCCGGGCGAAGGCAGCCTGCGCGTCCAGGTAGTCCAATTCATCGAAGGTCTCGAGAGCGTGTAGCGCTTCCGTCTCTTCGCCGATCGCCGCGTGAGAGAGCGCTCGGGCGAAGCGGAAGCGCGCGACCGAACCCGTTATCGTAGGGCCGTCCAGCATCGCCTCCGCCTCGCGAAGCGCGGCTACCGCTTCTGGATGGTCGCCTCGCGAGGCCGCGAGCTGACCCTCGAGGCCTGTGGCCGCCGCCTCCGCCACTTGGGCGTTCAGCGAATCGCCCGTGGCGCGGAGACTGTCGGCGATCATCGCGAGCAACCCGATCTCGCGGCCCAGGCCGTCGAGATCGCCCACCTGCAGGTAATAGTGGCCGACGTTGCGTCGCATCTGAGGCCAGTGCCGAATCGAAGGATAGAGCGTCAGCAGGCGTTCCACTGAGCGAACCACCATAGCGGAGTCGCCGAGGCCACTGAAGAAGGAGTGCAGCTGGAGGATGTCCGGTAGCCAATCCCTTGGACTGAGCTCCTCCGCCTGCTGCAGGGCGAGCAAGGCCGCCGTTCGACGCCCGCGCCATATCTCGATCCTGTGCACGTACCACGCTGACGCCCAGGCGCGGTCGTCTTCGGCGTGGCGCGGCGCCGCCATCTCATGCGCTACCCGTAAAGCCAGAAGCGCCCAGCGAGGATTGCCATGCAAGAAGATCACAGCCCATTCGAGCACCTCGAACTCGAGCTCAGGTAGAGACCCGAGCGCGGCTGCCGAGTCATCGGGCGAGCCGAGCGCCAAATCCATGGCGAGCGTGAGTGCCCCGGCGTGCACGGACGTCGAGTCGTGAGAGAGGTACCAGCGGGCATAGCGCTCGAACCGGTCGATGTCGTTTAGGGCGGCCGCTACCTCGAGCGGATGTATGAGCGCCGGTGTAAATGACGAGTCGAGGGCGAGCGCACGCTCGAACGGTGCTAGCGTCTCGTCGGCCAGGAAGCCTGCCTCGAATCCCCGGTGATAGTAAGCCTCTCCCAGCAGCGTCCACGCTTCCGGATCGTCGGGATAGCGGCGCGTCAGCTCCTCCGCTCGTTCGATGCTCTCTTTTCGCTCCTGTTCCAGCAGGTAGTTGACCTCCACGAGTG
>JBDHKT010000310.1:0-3553 GCA_039586255.1 Gemmatimonadota bacterium
GAGGCTCCGGTCGTCTGGGGGCGCATCACCTACGAGGTACGTAAAGACGATCTGATGCCTACGTGGGCCCGTTACTATGACGAAGACGGTGTCCTCGTTCGCACGATGACCTTCAGCGACTACCGGATGATGGGCGGTCGCCTCGTGCCGGCGGCGATGGACATGCTACCCGAGGACAAGCCCGGCGAGCGAACTTCGATCCGCTATTCTGAGATGGAGTTCGACATCGAAATCGACGAGAGCTTCTTCTCGTTACGGTCTCTGCGAAGCCGGAGGTGACGAGCGATGGCATCGGGTCCCTGGTGGCGTATCGGCTGGCGTAATCTCGGCCGCAATCGGCGTCGGACGCTCATCACCGCGGCGGGCCCCGCCTTCGGCTACCTGGCGGTCGTCGTGCTTATCGGTCTAATGGACGGGCTCACCGCCGAGATGATCGAAAGCGGCACCGGCGTGCTCTCGGGCCAGTTACAGGTACACGATTTCGAGTACAGGCCCGAACGGAAGATCTACGACACCATAGGCGGTCGCGCCGGTGCCGACGTGGATAGGCTCGTGCGCGAGATCGCCGCCGATCCGGTCATCGAAGCGGCGGCGCCCCGCGTCTTCGCCGGTGGCCTCGTTAGCTCGGGCGAGTCGACCGTCGCCGGCATCCTCATGGGCGTTGACCCCGAGCTCGAGGCGGGAGTCAGTCGCCTGATGCACGGCATGGTCCGCGGTCGAACTCCGGCGACCGGGACGAACGAGATTCTCATCGGAACAGAGATGGCGCGCCAGCTCGAGGTCGACGTGGGTGACGAGGTCATCCTCGTCGCGCCGGCTGCGGATGGCTCGATGGGCAACGACCTGTACACGGTCTCCGGCGTCTACCAGAGCGGCATGGCGGAGCTTGACGCGTCGTATGCGGTACTGCCGATCGCCTCCCTGCAGATCTTGGTCGCTCTCGACCCCGGGCGGATCCATGAGATCGCTGCCTCGGTCACCGATCCCTGGCTGGCGCCCGAGGCCGCCGACCGACTGGCGGACCGACTGGCTCCACTAGGACTCGATATCGAAGTCGCATCGTGGACGGAGCTGCGACCCGAGATGCTCGACTACGCCCAGCTGGCCGATGGTTGGAGATTCGTCGTCATCTTCATCGTCTTCGCCATCGCCATCTTCGGGGTGGCCAACACGATGCTGATGGCGACGTACGAGCGACGCCGAGAGCTCGCGGTGATGCTGGCGTTGGGCACGACACCTTTTTCCATCGTGCGCAGCGTGCTATCCGAGGCACTCGCCCTCGGGATCTTGAGCCTGGCGTTCGGTGCCGCCATCACCTTTCCGGTCATGTTCTGGTTCCACAACGCGCCGCCCGACCTGAGCTGGCTCTACGGTGACTACACGATATTTGGAGCGCTCATCCGACCTCGCCTGCGTGTCGAGTACCACTTCGCCATGGCGCTGTGGACCGGCGTCGCGCTCCTGATAACGGCTCTGCTGGCGTCACTCTATCCCGCGGCCCGCGCCGCGCGGGTGCCGCCCGCCGATACACTCTCAGGACTATGATGAGTCGAACGACTACTCTGGTTCGGCTGGCACTGCGCAACCTGCGGCGACAGGCGCGGCGCAGCTCGATCACCGCGGCCGCGATGATAGTCGGCGGCGCGCTGATGATCTTCTCACTGTCTATCGGGGACGGCGGCCACGAGGACTGGATCAGATCGGGCGCCCGCATGGGCAGCGGCCACATCGCGATTCAGGCGCCGGACTTCCAGACGAGCCGTAAGATCGACGACCGGCTCCCCGCCCCAGCGCGCGCAGCGGCAGAGGCGGCCCTACGGAGCCCGCAGATCGCCGAGCACTTACTGGCGGCCGTGCCACAGCTCGCCGTCGTTGGGCTGGCCAGCTCGCCGACCGGCGCGCGCCCGGCACAGATCGTCGGCGTCGATCCTACCGCCGAAGCCGAGTTCTCGATCCTGGACGACAAGCTGGTCGAGGGCCGTTACCTGGAGCCCGACGACCGGCTTGCCGCCTATGTCGGGGCGGGCCTACTGGAGGGCCTCGACCTCAGGCTCGGCTCGCGACTCGTGCTCACCGCGCAGGACGCCGACGGCGAGATCGCCGGCCAGCTGGTTCGCGTGGTGGGCGTCTACCGCTCCGGAGTCCCCGAGGTCGACCAGGTGGTGATCCACATCCCTCTGGCGACCGCCGGTTCGTGGCTGCGCTCCGGCGACGACGTGACGACGATTGCCGTACTCCTCGACTCGAGCGACAGGGTGAGGCCGACCAGCCGCATGTTGAACCGCGAGCTGAGCGCCGAGATCGAGGCCGGGAATCTGACGGTCTTGAATTGGCGCGAGGCGATGCCCGTGCTGGACGCGGCGGTACGTATCGACGACCTGGGCAACTACGTCTGGCAAGGCATCATGTTCGGCATCATCGCCCTCGGCATCGTGAACACGGTGCTCATGTCGGTCCTCTACCGAAAGCGTGAGTTCGGCCTGCTGCAGGCGCTCGGCTTCACGCCGCGCCAGACCGGCGGCCTGATAGTTACCGAGGGCTTGATCCTCACATTCGTCAGCGGCCTGATCGGCATCGCGGTTGGACTGTTCCTCACATGGTTCTTCTTCCGCGATGGGCTCGATTTCTCGTTCGCCTGGGACGAGGAGTGGAGTTTCTCCGGCATCGCGATGGATCCAGTGTTCGTTCCTTTGTTCCGTACGACCCGGGTGCTACAGTCACTCGTCTTTCTCTTCCTGATCGGGACCTTCGCCTCGATCTATCCGGCATACCGAGCGACACGCATCGATGTCGCCGAAGCGATGAAGTTCGAGCGATGAGCGCTGAGAATATGAACGACCGTAATACGGCAGCCGTGCGGACCGACGAGGTCTGGAAAATCTTCGAGCAGGAAGCCGAAGAAGTACAGGCGGTCCGCGGCGTCACACTCGTAGTCGAGGCCGGCGAGTTCGTCGCCATGGCCGGACCGTCGGGCTCCGGCAAAACCACGTTGCTCAACCTGATCGGCGGCCTCACGCGGCCCAGCCGCGGCGGAATCTGGGTGGAGGGGCGCGACATCGCCGCCATGTCCGGCCGGGCACTGGCGCGCATGAGGCTCGAGCGGATCGGCTTCATCTTCCAGGCCTACAACCTGCTACCCGTGCTCACCGCGCTCGAGAACGCCGAGTTCCCGCTGCTGCTGCAGGGCGTGAACGGTGGTGAGCGCCATCGCCGTGTCAGGGAGTTGTTCGAGCGCACCGGCCTGACCGGCCTCGAGGACAGGCGGCCCGGCAAGCTGTCGGGCGGCCAGCAGCAGCGGGTCGCGGTGATCCGCGCCGTCGTCGGCGAGCCGGCGCTCGTACTCGCCGACGAGCCCACGGCCAACCTCGACCGTGCCGCCAGCGACGCGCTCCTCGATATGATGGAGGAGTTGAACCGCGATCTGGGCACGACGTTCGTGTTTGCCACCCATGACCCGCGGGTGATGGAGCGCTCGAGACGGCTGGTCCGGCTGGTTGACGGCGCGATCGAATCGGACGAGCGGCGCCGGCCCGAGACGGCACGGTGAGTAGGT
>JBDHKT010000311.1:0-3546 GCA_039586255.1 Gemmatimonadota bacterium
GACCTCCAGATGCATACGCAATACAGCGATGGTAAGCACAGCGTGGCGGAGATGATCGAGGCATGCCGGGAGCGCGGCTACGAGTACATGGCGATCACCGACCATAGCCCATCGCTGGCGATGACTGGCATCAAGGTGGAGGACTTCGCGAAGCAGTACGCCGAGATCGATGAGCTTCAAGAGAGATACGGCGACATGCGGATCCTCAAGTCGGCGGAAGTCGACATCCTGGAGGACGGGACGCTGGACCTCGGTGACGATATCCTCGCGATGATGGATGTCGTCGTGATCGCGGTGCACTCGAAGTTCAATATGAGTCGCGCCGACATGACGAGGCGAATCACGCGGGCCATGGACCATCCGAAGGTCAATATCCTCGCCCACCCCACCGGCCGGCTGATCAATCGCCGCGAACCTTATCCCGTGGACGTCGAGGAACTGTTCAAGGTGGCAGGGCAGCGGGGCCTGATGCTGGAGCTCAACGCCCAGCCCCACCGCCTGGACCTGCGCGACTTCCATCTACAGATGGCCCGCGAGGCAGGCGTGAAGATCGTCATCAGCACAGACGCGCACCGGGCGGCCGAGCTCGACTACATGAGCTTCGGCGTGGATCAGGCGCGCCGCGGCTGGCTCGAGCCGGCCGACGTAGCCAACACCTACCCACTGAGCGAGTTCCTCAAGCTACTCCAGAAGTGAGCCGGTCGGCGTGGGGGTCCTCGAGCTTCAGCGCTCGCGTGCGCCGACCGAGGGCGCAGCACCATCGGGCTCGCTCACGAGTTTCGCTCGGAGGACCCCCAGCGCCTCCCACGAACGCTCACGGACTCCGGTCACTAAGCCAGGGAGCCGCGCGGGTCCGAGCGGAGGTGGTGTATCCGAAGCGAGACCACCCGCCGGCGACCCCCGCCGACCCTGTCCTCTGACGGCTCCTTGATCAACAGCCACCTAGAGTTGGATATTGGAGATGATCCCAGACAATTGGAGGTGAGGTACCATGTCAGTCGCGCCAGAAGTCGAGAAGCTGCTGAAGGACGAGGGCGTGGACTACGAGGTGATCAAGCACCCCACGGCCTACACGGCAGCAGAGGAGGCGGCGGCCTCCCACATCTCAGGGTACGAGTGGGCGAAGACGGTCATCTTCTTCACGAAGAGTGACGAGCCGATCATGGCCGTCCTGGCCGCCTCGCACCACGTGAACGCCAAGCAGCTCGAGGATCTCGTGGGATCGGGCAAGCTTCGGCTGGCGGCCGAGTCGGATTTCTCCGGCCTCTACCCGAACTGCGAGCCCGGTGCCATGCCGCCGTTGGGCAACCTCTACGGGCATCGCGTGTACGTCGACGAGCGGCTGGCCGAGGACGAGACGATCGTCTTCAACGCCGGCAACCATACCGAGGCCGTCCGCCTGCGCTACGCCGATTTCGAGAGACTGGCGAAGCCTGTGGTCGGCAGCTTCGGGGAGCCTTAAGAAGAAACCCGCGCTCGTTCGGGCGCGGGCTTCGGCAGCGTGCGACCGGCACTCGATGCCGCTTCAAAGCTTTGGCGAGCTGCGGCGCGAGCGCTGAGTGCCGAGCAACCTCTAGTTGGTCGTCTCCTCTTTCTTCTCGACGCGGGCTGCGTCCTGCTCGCCTGAGCCGATCTTCGGCTCCTCATCCGGGCTCAAGAGCGACTTCTTGAACTCCCGGATCCCTTTGCCCAACGATTGACCGATCTCCGGCAACCGGCGGGCTCCGAACAGCAGCAGGAAGACGAAGCCGATGAGTATGACCTCTGTCCAACCCATGTTGCCAATTCCGATGGCAGCGACTGCAATGTACTGCATGTGATGGCCTTCTCTCGTGTTCCCGGCGAATCCGCAGCCGGCCGTTAACGCCCCGCACCCACCGAGCGCTCACCCACGCCTCGGTAGGAGACCCTCCAAATACGACCACCAGCAACATCGCTAACATACAGCGCACCGTCCGGGCCCACCAGCGGCACAACCGGCCGGCCCCAGGCGCGGCCGCCCTTCGCCAGCCAGCCGGTCACAAAATCCTCAAAGCCGACGGGGCGCCCGGCATCTAGCTGCACGCGAACGATCTTGAAGCCCGATAGCGCCGGCCCGCCCTCGGCCGACCCGCTAAGCGCGACGAACGCGTCGCCGTCGTATTCGGCGGGGAACATCTCACCCGTATAGAAGGCGATCCCCTGCGGCGCCGAGTGCGCGGGAAGGCTCAGGACGGGAGGCGATGTGACGTCGCAGCGATGCGGGTTTCCGAACTCCGGGTTCGCAACGCGATGACCGTAGCAGAACGGCCAGCCGTAGTGGCGACCGCGACGGATTACGTTGAGCTCGTCCGGTGGCAACCGGTCGCCCAGTCCGAGCCGCCCGAGGTCCGTCGCCCACAGCTCGCCCGTCTCGGGATGGAAGGCAAGCCCGGCGGCGGAGCGCAGGCCCCGCGCCCATGTCTCCTGCTCCTCACCCCGGATGCCGAAGCGAAGGACAGTCGCCCGACGTGGGTCGTCCTCGCGGAACACGTTGCAGGATGCGGGGATGGAGAGGTAGAACGCGCGGCCCGAAGGCTCGATGAGCAACGCGCGACTCGACGCTCCGTCGGTGGGGAGCGAATCGACGACCACCGTGTAGTCGGACGCGGAATCGCTGTCGGGTTCGTGCACGGAGATGACCCGGCCCATCTCCGCTACCCAGAGGTTGCCACCGTTCCAGCTGACCGCGCTCGGTCGATCGAGGTTCTCGATCAGCGTTAAGGCCTCCTCGGCTCGACCATCGCCGTCGTCATCGGCGAGTCGCACGACCCGGCCCTCGAGGGTGAGCGCCACGTACAAAGCCCCGTCGGGTCCGAACGCCATGCCCCAGGGGCCGGCCAGCCCCTCGGCATACACCTCGACCACGAACCCATCCGGTACGTCGAGCCGCTCATCCGACTGGGCATGGGCTGTTTCCGCCCACGCATGAACGGCGACCGCGGCGCTGCACGCGAGGGTTACGACTTGCCGGAGGCCTCGATCCTTCCGATCCATGACCACTACGCTATATGCCGGGCGGGGCTTCGTGCAATAGTGTCCGCGCCATTGCGGTGGCGCGGCGCGGGACCCAACATCGTATCCCGGCCCCGACTCAGACGAGAACGCCGTAGGAGGGAGGTTTCCCGATGCTGTACCGACGCCTGGTCCTGCTCGGCATCGCCGCGCTCGTCCTTTGCTCAGCGGCCGTCGATACCGCGGCGCAGGAACGCTTCACTATCGAGCAGATCATGAGCTCGCCCTTCCCAAGCGACCTGACCGCCGCACCGGCCGGTGCTGCCGTCGCCTGGGTGTTCAACGCGCAGGGCCTGCGCAACATCTGGGTGGCGGAAGGGCCCGACTACGAGGCCCGCCGACTGACGAGCTACAGCGAGGACGACGGACAGGCGATATCGGGTCTGACCTGGACGCCGGATGCCGCCTCGATCGTCTACATCCGTGGCGGCGGCGCGAACCGCCAGGGCGAGTATCCCAACCCCTGGAGCCTGCCGCAGGGCGTGTCCCAGCAGATATGGATCGTCGACCTGG
>JBDHKT010000312.1:0-5181 GCA_039586255.1 Gemmatimonadota bacterium
CTGCGAGACGTACATCACATCGACGCTGTAGGCATTGATGCTGTCCTCGATCTGTGGCCCGGTCAGGTTGTCGTCAGCGAAGACGACCGTCAGTCCCTGGGCCTGCAGATAGGCTGCGAGGCTATCATCCACCGGGTCGCGGGTGACGGCGGCGGCTACCAGCATCATCACTACGCCGCTGCCACCGGCGGCTCCGCAGGCGCCGGGGGGGTTGGCGTAAAGAGTGGCGATCTCGGCTGGGCTCAGGGCGTAATCATAGATGCGGACGTCATCGATCGTTCCTAGGAACGGATCCGCAACCCAGCCTTCGGATCTCAGGTAGCCGATGGAGGCTGTATTGAAGGAGAGCGTCCCGGCGTCCTCGGAACTGCTATCTTCGGGACTGGCGTCGACATATAGGACCCGGTTGGTCTTCGAGCGCTGCACCACGGTGACCAGGTGCCACACATCGTCTTCGACGTTCGTTGTGCCATTGAGCTCCGCATGTACGCTTCCGGGGTAGTCCTCAGAATAGAATGTGACGTAAGAGCCGGCCTCAGCTACGTCCAGGTAGAGATACTCCCTTTGCGCGGTATCGCCCTCGCCGTAGATGGTTCTCTTGTCGGCCGCATCGGGCCCCATCTTGATCCAGGCGCTGATCGACCAGGCAGCCCTGTCGCCGATGGTTACACTGGAGAGCTTCACCTCATCATCGGTGCCGTCGAAGTCCAGGGCGGTGCCGCTGCACGCCCAGGTCGGGTCACCACTTTCCACGCTTGCAGTAGGTCCGAGGGTACCGTCGTTATTACTGGGCGAGGCGTCGGCTGCCACCTGGCCGCTGCCCTCGTTGAAATTCCAGTACCCGATCAAGCCGCTGCCGTCGTCGAACTCCACTTCGGCGTAGCCGTCATCCTGCGCAGAGGGGTCCGTGACAGACCGCGCTTGGAGGTAGAGGGTGTCCACCCGGCCGTCGGTCGAGCTGGCCACCGTGTACCACACGCTCACGGTGGTGGCCTGACTCGCCCCGAGGCCGGTGAGGCGCGCGCTGTCGGGCACCGCCCCCTGGCTGACATTCGTGCCGGTGATCGAGTCGATCGTCAGGAACGAGGAGGCCGGCCCCACGCTCCCTAGGAGATCGAAGTCGTCCAGCGCCGCGAGGTTGTTGGTGACCGTGAAGTCCTGGCTATAGTCGGTGCCGGCCAGGCGGAGGACCGCGGCGCCGTCGGGTGTGACCGACACGGAGGGTGTGGTGTTGTCGTCGTCGGCGAGCAGCGCCGCGGCATCAGCGCTTATCTGGGCGTCGGTGAGTTCGCCGGCGTAGACGGCGAAGTAGTAGACGGTGCCGTAATGACCGCGGTCGATGGACGCGATGTCGTTGAACGCCGAGACCGTTAGGTCGGCCTGGTCGAATCTCAGCTGCTCGCCCTGGACGGGCCAGGTGGGGTCCCAGGTCGTGCCGTCGGTCTGGAGGACGCCGTTGATGTACATCCGCACCCGGTTGGCGGAGTCGGCTTCCTCGGTGTCGTACACAACGTGGTACACCCGCCGCACCCCGTCGTCCAAATTGGCGCCCCAACGGATACCGGGTTCGCCGACCTGGCCGTGGGTCTCGAACCGGAAGTCGATGCGGCCGGTTTCCTCGTTGAACATGGCCTGGCGACGGCCGTCCGACGAGCGCTGGAAGCCACTCAACCGCTGCGTGTACGGTGCGTTCGTGAACCGAGTACTTGGTGCCCGCTGCCGCCCCGCTAGCGTAACCGACGTGGCCGGCCGCCGCCGTCCCGGTGATCCCGCGGTGTCCGTCCTGCACATCCCACGCGATGGGGGTGTCCCAGGTGATCGCCATGTCCACCGGGCTCGCCTGGTCGTCGTAGATGGTGTCGGGAGTCTGGCCCGAGGGCGCCTCGTTGAACCAGTAGCGGCCGAGCAACGTGGCGGCCGTTTCTTCACCGCTGAGGAAATCGTAGAAGCCGCCGGGCGCGCTGTTGTTGACGTTGGCGACCTGGGTGGCAAAGTAGTCTTCCGTTCTTTGAACCGTAGAGACGCGGGTCTCGTCTAAGTCACCGTTGAGGCTGTTGCGGACCCCATAGGGGGCACCGGCCTGAGTGTCCCACTGGGCGCCCATGAGGAGGGAGACGGGATAGCTGCTTGTACCGGAGTTCAGCGCGCTATCGGCAAGCGTGATGTAACTTCCGTCGTAGTAGAGGCGTCCGATCGAGCCCTCTCTCAGCAGCGCGATGTGGTGCCAGGCGCCGTCGTCGGGGTCGCCGGGAAGCGCGCTTGCGGCGGAGATGATCGGGGCGCCTGCGTCGGCCCGCATCTCGATGTTGTAAGAGTCGGCTTCGTTATTCGAGTCCGTATCGCGGATGGCCAGGCGGATTTCTGAATCGTCTCCGCCGTCACGGTCTTCGACGCCCCAGATGTCGCCACTGCTCGCCTGACCCAGAGCTTTGAACCAGCCCTCGAAGGTGAAGTCACCGGTCAAGCTCGGGTTCCAACCCGTGTCGATGTAGTCGTCCTCGCTGCGGAGGAAGTTGCGCCCGTCGCCGGCTATGCCGGTGGCGTTGGCTGAGCCGCTGTTCGTTGCGTTGTGATTGCCCGTCGCGTCGGCGAAGCTGTTGTTGTGGAGGTGGTATACCGCCTCGTAGCCATTGCTCCAGGTCCCGGTCTCGTTCTCCTGGTTCGACGGGACCGTGGCGTACCCGTAGTACATGTAGATGTCGGTGTCGACGCTCCCCGACAGGGTTTGGACTTCCACCCAGACGATCAGCGCGCCCGTGGCCCCGTTGTAGTCCTCGAAGTCGTGGTCGAGCTTCGTCGTACCATCGTCGGCGGTGAACAGGATGTCCCAACCGTCGTTGCGCGCCTTGTCTCTGAGATCGGTGTCGGTGAAATCGAGGAGTACGGGGAAATTGCTGAGGTCGCCGGCCACCATCGTGTTGTCGATGGTGATCTTCTTCCGATAACCCCAGTTGCCGTCGTACCAGCCCTGACCGAGTGCCGTCGTGGGCAGCACGTACAGCGACAAGCCCACGGCGAGGGCAACGGTGAACCGCTTCAGATCGAGCGGCGACGAGCCGGATCGGCGCGGCACACGCTCGCCCGGGGCTCTTCCCTCGCCCCGGCTGGCGGCGCTGCCCTTATCTGATCCAAAGTAGTCTTCCATTCCGACGCCTCTGAACCCCACTGGCCGTGGGGCTCTTGCCACCGAGTGACCCACTCGACACTGGACGTGGGCGCACACTTCACCACGGCTCATGGCGGCATGAGTCGTGCCGAGTGGGCGCCCTAGGTAACTCGTTAGATAACAACGGGTTGTGTGCCTGGTATCGGAGCCCGACCGGGTCCGTTGTTACCAAACGGTAACTGGACGTGTTACGGCGGGGTGCTCACCGAGAGAGCGCCTGAGACTGCTTGGGGCTCTGGGGTTGGGGGGATGGTCGCCAAGCCGGCGGGACGACGGGAGGTAGGACTATAAGCTATAACGATTTAGAGGGAAAAAGTTCCATCGGTGCCGGTAGCCGGTGGCCGGTACCCGGTAACCGCTGAGGACCGTCTACTGGCCATGGTCTACTGGTTGTTCAGGAGGCCATACTTCTTGCGTTTCTCCCAGAGGTTCTTGCGCGAGATGCCGAGGGTCTCGGCCGTGCGCTGCACGCTGTTCTCGCATGCGTCGAGCGTGCGCTGGATATACACCTTTTCGGCTTCCGCGAGGGTGAGGCCTCTGGGCACTCTGAAGGAGTCGCCGCCGTCGGCTTCCTCCCCCTCGTCGACCTCGAGGGAGCCGAGCTCGGGCAGGTCTTGAAGAGTGAGCTCGGAGCCGTCGGCGAAGATCATGGCGCGCTCGATGACGTTTCTGAGCTCTCTCACGTTGCCCGGCCAGTCCCACGCTTCGAGGGTCGCGAGGGCCGTGGGGCTGATGCGCTCGACTTGCTTGCGGAATTCGCTGTTGAACATGTCGCGGAAGTGTTCGGCGAGGAGCGGCAGGTCGCTCTTGACGTCGCGGAGCGGCGGCAACGAGTGGGTGGCGACGCTGATCCGATAGTAGAGGTCGGTGCGGAACTCGCCCTTCTTGACCAATGACTCGAGGTCGCGGTTGGTGGCGGTGATAATACGCTGGCTGACCTCGATCTCCTCGGTACCGCCGAGCCTGCGGAAGCGTCGCGATTCGAGGAAATTGAGGAGCTTGGCCTGAAGCTCCTTCGAGAGATCGCCGATCTCATCGAGGAAGAGGGTTCCCGTGTCGGCGACCTCGATCAGGCCGCGCTTCGACTCCCGGGCGTCTGTAAACGCACCCTTTTGATATCCGAAGAGCTCGGCCTCGAGGAGCTGCGAGGGTAGCGCCGAGCAGTTGATCTCGACGAAGCGTCCGGCCGAATGTGGGCTCGAGTAGTGGACGGTTCGTGCCACCAGGTTCTTGCCGGTCCCGCTTTCGCCAAGCAGCAACACCGTTGGGCGCGGGATCTCGGCGACGCGCCCGACGAAGGCGCGGACCTCGTCGATAAGTTTGTGCTTGCCCAGGATGGCACGCAGCGAAAACTCCTCCTGGCGGACCTTCTGAATCGAGGCGGCTTCTTCCCGGAGCGGCTTTTCCTCGAGCGCCCGGCCCAGGAGCGTGGTCAACTCCTCCATATTGACGGGCTTGGTGAGGTACTCGTTGGCCCCGGCCTTCAGCGCCTCGATAGCTGTCTCGAGGTCCGCGTGGGCTGTGAGCACGAAGATCGGCAGATGGGGATCCGACTGGCGCAATCGGCGCGTGACCTCGATACCGCTGAGCCCCGGCATGACCAGGTCGGTTATGACCACGTCGGGCGGCTCCTCGGCTCGGCGGTCGAAGAGAGCCTGGTGGTTGTCGAAGACCTCGTTCCGGAACCTGCCGATTTTGCCCAGGTTGGCCGCCAGCAGTTTGGCGTAGGTGAGATCGTCGTCGAGGATGTAGACTTTCGGTATCATCAGTGCAATATTTACCAATCGTTGTCGATGTTACAAGTTTAGCTCTCCTCTCCTCCCCGCCGCAAACCGCTGGGTGCCCATGGAAAGCTCCTTCCGTGTCGTCATGGTCGATGATGATCCCGATCTCCGCAAGCTGGTCAAGCTGACGCTGGAGTTTACGGCGGGCTGGGAAGTGGAGGTGGCGGCCGACGGCGCTGAGGGGATTGAAGCGGTGCGGACGCACAAGCCTGACGTCGCGGTGGTCGATCT
>JBDHKT010000313.1:0-3529 GCA_039586255.1 Gemmatimonadota bacterium
GAAGACGATCGCGAGAGCGATAGTCAAGTACGCAGCGGCGGCGAAGCTGAGGGAAGAGGCGGAAGAGGAGGGTGGGGAAGCGGCCGGCGAGGTTGTGGGGTTTCTGGCGAACGTTGCGAACGTGGCGACGGAGCGAGCCGATACGCGGGCCTTGCTCGGTCTGCCGCACAGGATCTGGATCTCCAGGCTGAAGGTGCCGACCGGCCACCACGAGCTACGCATAATCATCGACGGCCGTGAGGAGATTTCGCTCGGCCCTCTGGACGTGAAGGCGGGAGAGCGCATCTTTCTGAGCTATCGCGTCTTCTAAACTTGCCGAGAAAACGGTGATCGCTCTATTCTCACGTCTCGTCGTCAAGGCCGCCGTGTGGGCCCTCGACCACTTCTACGAGGTCGGCCAGCTGGGCCGCAGTATCCCGGTGGGCCCCATCTTGGTCATCGCCAACCATCCAAATAGCGTCATGGACGGGCTGGTCGTGCTGAAGATCGCCGGCAGGCCGGTCCGGCCGCTCGCTCGGGCCCCGTTGTTCGAGCAGCCGCTGCTGGGTCACATACTGCGGGGTATGGCGGCCTTGCCCGTCTACCGACCGCAGGATTTCCCCGGTGAGACGTGGAAGAACGACGAGACCTTCGAGGCGGCTGTACGGGCTCTGCAACGTCACGAGGCGGTGCTCATCTTCCCTGAAGGGCTCAGCCACTCGGAGGCGCGGATCGCGCGCATGAAGACAGGGGCAGCCCGACTCGCCTTCGAGGCCGAGGAGGCGGTGGCCTGGAAGCTGGGTCTGCGAATCGTTCCGCTCGGACTCACCTACCACCGCAAGCACGCCGTCCGTGGTCGCGTGGCGGCCGCCGTAGGCCGGCCTTTCGAGGTCGCCGGCTGGCGTGAGATGCGGCAGCGCGATGAGTGGGGTGCCGTCGAGTCGCTGACCGCTGAGATGCGCGAGGCGCTCGAGCAGGTCACCTTGAACCTGCCAACCCAGGAGGATCGAACCCTCATCGAAACCGCCGACGCGCTCTACGCTGCCGAGAAGCAATTGGAAAATCCACGGAGCCCTCAACCGTTGGCGCCGCGGCTGCCCCGGCTGCAGCAGTTCGCCCAGGCCCTGGCCTGGTTGCACGTGGTCGACCCGGAGTGCTACGAGCACCTCACCGACTCGGTGCGTGCCTATCGCCAAGAGCTTGCCGCGCTGGGCGTCGGTGAAGGCGAGTTGCCCCAGCGCTTCACCGCATGGAGCGTGATCCGCTACACCCTCACACATTTCATAATGCTTCTCGTCGGCCTCCCGCTGGCCGCGCTCGGCACCGTCGCTTGGTATCTGCCTTTCAAGTCGCCGCGGGTGACCCTCGGCCTCTACCGGCCCCCCTATGAAGCCGTAGCGTCGATGAAGCTGGCCACCGCCCTCCTCGCATTCCCCGCCACCTACGCGCTGTGGCTGGCCGTCGCCTGGTTGGCCGGCGGCCTCCTAGGACTACTCGCCACCGCCCTCGTGCTACCCGTCGCCGGGATCGTCGCCCTCGGCTGGCGTGACCGCTGGGGGAGGGTTCGCGAGGACGCTCGTATCTTCTGGAGGGCCATCCGCAAGAAAGAGCTGCGCCATCAACTCGTGGTACGGCGCCGGGCTCTGGTGGAGGAATTCGACGCCGTGGCCAGTCGTTGGCAGGCGGAACGGCGAGACCGGCAGCGCGAGCCCGTCTGACGCACGCGCAGCGAATCCCCCAAACGCTCTGAGGCCAACGACTTCGGGACCGCCCTCCTTCGGTCAGAATTACCGGCAATCCCACCGCCCCCGGCCTTTCTGTCCGAACCGAGCCCGCTGTGGCTCAGGATACAGAACCATGTAAAATGTTATGGTACTTATAGTTACACTGTCCGCGCCCGGGCCCGGAGGATGGCAGAGTTCGTGCCCTGCTGCCGTTCGACGGTTACGTTTGCCGAGTGGAGACCAGGGAGGAAGAGGTTAGCAGGAATCATGTGGAGCAGGCATAATGTAGTGTGGTTGAGGCGGCGATGGGCGAGTGATGGTGACGACCCCGGTCGCGCGGCGCGGACCAGCGCATCAGAGAATGGCTTGGAGCCGGGGAAGAAGCGCAAAATGCTCGCCGAACCGGTCAGGCGGGAGTTCCTGGCCCAGGCCGTGGTCATCGACTGCCCTCACGCCGGCTGTGACGGTATGTTGCTGACGAGTGCCCGGGAGATCGAACGACCCGGCGGCAGCGGTGCGCGGCTGGTGTTCCGTTGCACGCGGCACCCCGAATCTCACGACATTACGGTCACGATGGATCCGTATACTGCGGAAGAAATCGAGCGGCTAAAGGCGGCGCTTTACCGTGGTGAGGCTCTTGCGTGTGTGCGTTGCGGCACGCCACTGGAGTTGGGGTCGGCGTCATCGCTAGATGGATGGGCGAAGTCGCTCGACAGCTCGGCGGCGTTCTATTGCGCGTGGTGTGGTGTGAGGTGGGACGCGCCGGCCGAGTTGAGCAAGCGTGCCGGTTAGTAAAAAGGAGCCCAGCATCATGAAAGTTGAGAAGGCGGCGGCGCAGGATCTTCGCGGGATAGCGGCGAACACGGTTAGAGACCTTGCCCTCGGTTTGCGACTCGCACTGCTGCGCATGGAGAGCTTCGAGCCGGGCCAGGGTAAGGACGCGGCCCGGGAACTGGCGGAGCAGCTGTCGGCATCCGCGCGACGGGCGGTTGAGCTCTATTACCTCGAGTCGCTGACTCAGGCAGTTGCGATGAGTGAAGGTCCACTGCAGGTGCGGAGGAAGAGCGAGCTGGAGTTCGAAGAGCCGGACGAGTCGATGGAGATCCAGCGGCTCAAGAGCGACGTCACGGGCTGCTACAACAGATTGGGATTCACGTTGTTGCTGGAGTGTGAGCTGGAGCGGGCGCGGCGCCGCAAGGTCCCGCTCTCCCTGGCAATCTTCAAGCTCGACCCACCGAGCGAGGAGCTGGTTCGCGAGGTGGCGAAGCAAGGCCGCGAGTGCTGCAGGCTGCTCGACGTACTCGGCACCTTCGATAACCTGGCGGTCGGAATGCTGCTGCCCGACACCGGACCTGAGGGGACACAGGTCGCGGCCCAGCGCGTGCTGTCCTCGTATCTATCCGCGCGTGAGCTCGACGGCGACTCGGGCTCGGAGCGTCTTCTTGTCGGTGTGGCCAGCCATCCCGATGATGGTGAGAGCTACAAGCAGTTGCTCGCGAAGGCGGACGAGAGGGCGGGCGGAACCTCGTTGCTGGAGGAGGCGCTGGAGGTGGGGTAGCGCTCCGGTGATCCCGACAGAAACGGTCGAAGAGGCGGTGTGCAGAGTACACCGCCTCGTTTCATCAAAAACCTGCATTGCACGCTTGAACGCTGTGATATGAAGCCCGGCATCCGGGGTTGGGCGTCGGGGCGGTCGTCTCGCTCCGGCCTCCCCCGCGCTCACGGTCAACCGTGAGCGCGGGCTCGCTAACACCAGCTCCGCTCGACGACCCGCCCCGACGCCCGCAACCGGTGGGTGAGCAACAACAGTGCTCACTAGTGCTGTC
>JBDHKT010000010.1:0-16867 GCA_039586255.1 Gemmatimonadota bacterium
TCGCTCCGGTGCCCAGCTCGGCCGTCGCGCAGGACCCGGAGGTCGCTCCCGACACCGCGAAGCGGCCAATCGAGCTGCCTGACGTTCTCGACTGGAAGCGTATCGGCTCGGCCACGGTAACGAATGACGGGCGGTGGTTCGCCTACCGTTTGAGTCCCACCGAGGGCGACAGCGAGGTGGTACTGCGGAGCACCGTCGACGACGCGGAGTATCGCTTCGCGGTGGGCGAGGCTTCGGGAGGTGGCCCCTCGGTGGTGTTCTCGGAGGACTCCCGCTGGCTCGGCCTTACGATCTATCCCGATCGCGAGACCGCCAAGCGGCTCGAGAAACAGAGGAAGCCCAGGCGCAACAAGGTCGGCCTGGTGGAGCTGGCGACCGGCGAAATGAAGGAGTTCGAGGACGTCCGCGCCTTCGGCTTCGCCGGCGAGGCCGGGGGCTGGATCGCCCTGCACCGCTACGCGCCGGAAAGGCTGGGCGGGGGTGGAGACAACGAGGACCAGCCGCACGGCTCCGATCTGCTGCTCTACGACCTGGAGAACAGGACGCAGCTGAGCATCGGCAACGTGTCGGAGTTCGCGTTCGACGAGTCGGGCCGCCGGCTGGCCTGGCTCATCGACACCGATGGGAAGGTGGGGAACGGCGTCCAGCTCAGAGACATGGAGACGGGCGTGATCCGCGTCCTGGAGAGCGATGAGGCGGCGTACCGGAGCCTCAACTGGAGCGATGAGGGCGATGGCCTGGCGGTCCTCAAGGGTGTCGAGGACGAGGACTACGAAGAGCCGCTCTACAGTGTGATCGGCTTCAAGGATTTCGGTGGTCGCGGGCCGACAGAATACTCGTACGATCCGCAGGAGGATCCCGACTTCCCCGACTCTATGACCATCTCGCCCAACCGCACGCCCTCATGGACCGAACCGCTGGACGCCATCCTGTTCGGGATTCACGAGGTGGAGATGAAGGAGGATGCCGAGGAGGAAGCCGGGGAGGGGGAAGAAGAAGAGGAGGAAGATGAAGAGGGAGACGAGGAGGAGCGGCCGGCGCGGCGCGGGGAGGATGAAGAGGATGAGGAGGAGAAGCCGGACCTTGTGATCTGGCACTGGCAGGACGACAGGCTGCAGTCGATGCAGCAGGTCCAGGAGGGGCGGGATAAGGATTTCAGTTACCTGTCGCTCTACCGCGTGGCCGAAGGTCGCTTCATCCGACTGGCCGACGACGATGTCCGTATGGTGACGGCCTCAGCCAAAGGGCGCTGGGCAATCGGGTACGACGATGATGACTACGAGTTGATGGGCAACCTCGACGGCCGGCGATATCGTGACGTCTACGCCATCGACATGCGCAGCGGCGAACGCACGCTGGCTCTGGAGGGTAACCGCTGGGCGTTCGGGCTCGCCCCCGATGGGAGCCACCTCCTCTACTATCGGGAGGGACAATTCCACACCTATGAGATGGCCGGGGGACGTCACTACACGATCTCGCAGGAGGTCCCCACGTCGTTCATCAACACCGAGAACGACCGCCCCGTAGTCGATCCACCGATCTATCCTATCGGTTGGACCAGCGATAGCCGGGCGGTGCTGCTGTACGACAACTGGGACATCTGGCGGGTGGCCGTTCACGGAGACCGGGGCGCCAACCTGACCGTGAACGGGAAGGCGGACGGCATCCGGTATCGTCGGCGCTTCGTCCTCGACCCGGACGAGGAAGGGATCGACCTATCGGAACCGGTCTATCTCGCTCCCTACGGCGAGTGGACGAAGCAGGCGGGTCTCGGAAGGATCAACCGCGGTAGGCCGGGCGTCGAGATGCTGATGTGGGACGATGCCGGCTACGGCTCGCTGATCAAGGCGGAGGACGCCGACACGTACCTCTATACGCGAGCGACCTACGAGGACTACCCGAACTACCATGTCACCGACGCGTCATTCGGTCGACCGCGGCAGATAACGGACGCCAACCCGCAGCAGTCGGAGTTCACCTGGTCCGCGGGCTCAATGCTGCTCGACTACGAGAGCGAGCATGGTGATCGGCTGCAGGCGGCTCTCCACCTGCCGGCGGACTACGAGGAAGGGGAGAGTTATCCGACCGTCGTCTATATATATGAGAGGATGTCCCAGACGCTGAACCTCTACACCACGCCCAGCGCCAGCGGTTTCAACAAGTCGGTCTACACGAGCAATGGCTACGCGGTGCTGATGCCCGACATCACCTACCGGGTGGACGACCCCGGGATGTCGGCGGTCTGGTGTGTACTGCCGGCGTTGGAAGCGGCGATCGAGACCGGTGTTGTCGACTCGGAACGGGTGGGGCTGCAGGGCCACTCCTGGGGCGGCTACCAGACGGCGTTCCTCATAACGCAGACGGACGCCTTTGCCGCGGCGTTAGCCGGAGCGCCACTCACCAACATGATAAGCATGTACAGCTCGATCTACTGGAATAGCGGTAGCGCGAACCAACCGATCTTCGAGAGCAGTCAGGGCCGCTTCAGCGGCGGCTACTGGGAGGTGCCGGAGGCCTACACGCGGAACTCGCCGGTCTACTTCGCCGAGAACGTCACTACGCCGCTCCTGCTGCTGCACAACGATGAGGATGGCGCCGTCGATTGGAACCAGGGGATCGAGTACTTCAACACGCTACGCCGGCTCGAGAAACCCGTGGTGATGCTCCAGTACGTGGGTGAGAACCACGGGGTGCGCAAGCCGGCGAACCAGAAGGACTACACGGTCCGCATGCGTGAGTTCTTCGACCATTATCTCAAAGGCGAGCCGGCGCCCGACTGGTGGACGGAGGGAGTGCCGCATCTGGAGATGGAGGAGCACCTCAAAGAGCGGGCGAAGCTCGTGAAGGGGAGGGAGGAGGAGGAGGGATCCTGAGGCGGGGTGCGACAGGGCCCTTTCGCTGATGGCGGGTTAGGGTCTTGCGCTCATGTCCCTGTCCTGCTGCACGGAGTCGGCCGCCAGGCGGTTCCTGTGGAGGCAGGCGGCACTAGTACCAACGACTACGGCGCCAGGCCCGTCAGATTAGATGGTGAAGAGCTGCGACCGGGCCCCGTCCATCCTTCCCGAAAGGCCCACTATGATGAGAAGGCTTCGCTTCGCTCTAGCGACTCTCGCTCTATTGCAGTCGGTGACCGTTGGATGCGGTACGGAGGAAGCCCGCACGCCTACCGCCGTCGTGCGCGACAGCGCCGGGATCCGAATCGTGGAGAACGCGGAGCATGGATGGCCCGAAGGCCGGGACTGGCGGCTTGCCGCGGAACCGAGGCTGGATATCGGCGTGTTCGCGGGTGACCCGGACTACGAGCTGTTTCAGGTGGCGGGGGCGCTGAGGTTGTCAGATGGCCGGATCGTCGTCGCCAATGGCGGAAGTCGCGAGTTGCGCATTTACGGCGCATCGGGCGAGTTCGTCTCGGCTGTGGGCCGCGAGGGCGGAGGCCCCGGCGAGTTCGAGGACCTTGTGGCATTGAGGCTGCTCGCCGGCGACTCGTTACTTGCCTACGACTGGGGATTGCAGCGTGTGTCGGTGTTCGATTCGCGGGGCGACTTCGTGCGAGCAAACTTGCTGCAGCTCCTGAGCGAGGGCGGATACCCTGACTACGTGACGCCGTTCGACGATGGCTCGCTGCTGGTCGCAGTCGAGCAGATTTCTCAACCTGGCGGCGTCGAGAGCGGAGTCCACCGTAACAACCTCCTCTATCTGCGCTGCGACAACCAGGGAGTGCTCGTCGATACGCTGGGCCAGTTCTCGGGGAGCGAATCGTTCACAAACATCGAGAGTGATGGAGTTCTGGGTGGTCCGCTGGCGTTCGGTCGGCGGCCGCAGGGCGCCGTCCACGGGGCCGGGTTCTACTTCGGTCCCAGCGACTACTACGAGATCGGGTACTACACGATAGAAGGAGAACTCCGGCGGCTCATCCGCCTGCAGGTATCCAACTCTGCGGTAACGCCGGACGACATCGAGCGCTACAAGGAGCGTGAGTCCGCGACCGCTCCCGACGAGACCTACCGCACGCTTGTCGAGCGGCTGCTCTCGGTCCAGCCGTACCCCGAAACGATGCCCGCCTACGGCGAGCTCGTCGTCGACGTGGAGGGAAACCTCTGGGTAGCTGAGTACCGGAACTGGGGCGACGACGCTCGTCGCTGGCACGTCTTCGATCCCGACGGCGCTTTGCTCGGGGTCGTCGAGATGCCGGCAGGGTTTACCGCCTATCAGATCGGCACCGACTTCGTCCTCGGCAGCTGGCGCGACGAATCGGACGTCGAGCATATTCGCCTTTACGAGCTGATCAAGGATTAGCAACTGGCAGGAGGTGAACGATGAAGATGTTGAGAGGGTCAGGCCTGATAGCGGTCCTCGCACTCACGGCCGCGCACACGTCAGCCGCTCAGCAAACGGAGGACCGTCTAATCACAGTCAGTGGTGAGGCCGAGGTCCGAGTCGTGCCAGACGAGGTGGTGCTCACGCTGGGTGTCCAGACTTCTGACCACGACCTCGGCGTCGCTAAGGCCGAGAACGATCGGCGCGTCGAGGCAGTTCTGGCGGCGGCGGAACTGCACGGAGTTGAGAGAGAACACCTGCGGACCGACTACCTGCAGATCGAACCGCGCTACAGAGACCGCTACCAGGGGCTCGATTTTCTCGGGTACTGGGTCCAGAAAACCATCGTGGTGCAACTTCGTGAGACAGGCGAGTTCGAGGAGCTACTATCGGCGGTTCTCGAGGCCGGAGCGAACTTCGTTCACGGGATCGACTTCCGTACCACGGAGCTACGGCAGCATCGCGACCGAGCACGGTCGCTGGCCTTACAGGCAGCCGCGGAGAAGGCCGAAGCGATGGCTGCAGAGTTGGACCATAGACTGGGCCAACCCCGTTCGATCCGTGAGGACCACTTTGGCTGGTGGTCTTCGTATGGTTCCTGGTGGGGCAGCCGTGCGCGTGGGGCGATGAGCCAGAACGTGGTCCAAAACATAGGTTCGGCGCCTGTGCAGCTTGAAGGACCGACGACGCCCGGCCAGCTTTCCGTAACGGCGCGAGTAACCGTGAGCTTCGAGCTGGAATAGCCCGGCGCGTCCTTCTACAGCAAGCTCTCTAGGCCGAGCGAATCGGCGTAGGCGAACAGCGCCGGCAATCCGCCCGTGTGGAGGAAGACGATCGTACGGTCGCGGGCGACCAGGCCACGTCGTACATGATCCACTAGGCCCGCCATCGCCTTCGACGTATAGACGGGGTCGAGCAGCAGCGCATCACATCGCCCGGCCAGCCGCATGGCGTCACGCGCCGCGTCAGTAAGCGCGCCGTAACCCGGCCCGACGTAGTCGACGATGCTGGTGATATCGTCGGGCTCGAGTCGTGTCGGCAGGCCGAGGATCTCCGCGCACTCGTTCCCGAACGAGGAGATGCATTCGGCAAAAGTCCACCCCGGTGCGATCGGCTGTGGCATGGCGGGGAGACCCACCAGGCGCACGGGGGACTCGCAGTGCTTCGCCGCGATCGCCAGCCCTGCCTGCGTGGCGTCCGACGAGCTCATCCAGATCTCGTCGATCGTCAGCCCGACTTCCTCGGCCTGCTCGACGAGTTCTACGAACGCCTGCGCGTAGGCGACGGCATAGCGCCCCAGCCGCGACTCGTCGCCGACACGCCCGATGTACACCCTCTTCCCTTGTGACTCCAGCTTCATCGCGCGCTCTCGGATGCGTTCTCCGTGCTCGGCCCACTCGATCCCCTCGACCATCTCGACCCTGGCGCCCACCAGGAGGTCGAGTAGCAATCCTCCCTGGATCTCGTCGTCCTGTTCACCGCGAACCCTGCGGAGTAGCAGGTTGCACTCTAGGCCCAGCTTCGCGCAGGCGGCGGCGAGCTGCCGGCAGTAGTTGGACTGAACCGCCGCACCGGCCACCACCGTGTCGACGCCCTCCTCGACGGCCTGGCCCAGGACATACTCGAACATCCGCGTCTTGTTGCCGCCCGTGGCGAGCCCCGTGAGATCGTCGCGCTTCACCCAGATCTGAGGTCCGCCGAGCTCGCGGCTGAGGCCGGGGCAGGGCTCGAGCGGCGTGGGCAGGTTGGCGAGCGAGACGCGCGGCCGCGCCTGCAAGGCTTCCCGCAGCTCGGCGAGCCGCCGCCCGTTGGCGTTTCTCATCGGCTGCGCTCCACCACGAGGACCTTGAGGTGCGAAGGATGTTCAGGCGCACGGAATACCTTGTGCGTGGCGTTCTGATAATCCTCCTCCGTCGCGTGATAGATGTCGACGAAGGTCTGCGGATTGCGGTCGATCACAGGGAACCAAGTGCTCTGAACCTGCACCATGATTCGGTGACCCTTCCTAAACGTATGGCACTTGTCGCCCAGGTCGAAGCTGATCTCCGTCACCTGGTTCGGAACCATGGGCTCGGGGTTCTCGAAGCTGTTGCGGTACTTGCTACGGAACACTTCGCCGGCGAGCAGCATCTGGAAGCCGCCCATCCGCATGCCGGAGTTGGCGCCGCGTTCCGAGGTCGTGTCCGGGTACACGTCGATCAGCTTGACGATCCAGTCGGCATCGCTACCGGTCGTCGACACGAAGAGGTCGGCGATGACAGGCCCGGCGATGGTGATGTCCTCGGTCAGCACGTCGGACCGGTAGACCAATACGTCCGGCCGGCGAGCCGCGAACCGCTGGTCCTCGACCATCCAGAGATGCCCCTGCCGCGTGCCGAGCTCTGCCGACCACGGTACGGGCTTGTTAAGATCACTCATATAGGAGTCGCTGGCGTCGCTCGCATCACCGGAAGGGGGCTCGAACGCGAGCCTGCCGTCGGCGTGGAGGTAGAGCGATCTCTGGGTCGCCTCCTCTGGAGGCCAGTCGTCGTAGGATCGCCATTCGTTCGATCCGGTCTCGAAGACCAGCGCCTCGGGTAGATCGAGCGGACCCTCGTCCTTCAGGTAATAGTTGAAGAAGGGGAACTCTACGCTTTCTCGGAAGTACTCGCCCGTCGTCTGCACGAAGTTGATCTCGCCCAGCGCATCCCCGTCCATCGACGCCCAGCCGCCGTGGCGCCAGGGTCCGATGACGATCGTGCTCCTGTTGTTGGGATCCTGCTCCTCCAGGGTGTAGTAGATGTCCATGGGGCCGCGGAAGTCCTCTGCGTCGAACCAGCCGGCGACGTGCAGCACACCGAGGTCGATGTCCTGAAGGTGTGGCAGCACGCTCTGTCGCTTCCAGTAGTCGTCGTAGTCGCCGTGCTCCATGTACTCGTTCCAGGTCGGAACGCGCCCGTGCAGGTATTTCGCATCCACGTTCGACAGGACGCCGAGATCGAGGAAGAACTGGTACCCGTCCGGCGTGCCGTAATCGAAGCGCGTCGGACCGGCCGTGGACGGGCCGGTCCTCTGGCGGGCGCTGCGGACCAGCCAATCGAAGGTGTACATGAAACGGAAAGCGCCGTTGTGGTGGAAGTCGTCCCCGATCCACATATCGGCCGGCGATGCTTGCGGGGAAGACGCCACCAGCGCCGGGTGTGCATCGATCATCCCCATCACCGCCTGGAAACCAGGGTAGGAGATGCCGTAGATCCCCACGCGCCCGTTGTTGTTCGGAACGTTATCGAGTAGCCACTCGATGGTGTCGTAGGTGTCGCTGCTCTCGTCGGTGTCCTGAGGGCTACTCTTGTGCGGGTTATGCGGCCTCATGACCACGAATTTGCCTTCCGACTGATACTTACCGCGTACGTCTTGGTAGACGAAGATGAAGCCCTCTCTCGGGTAGAGGTCGTTCGGACCCAGACGGTCGTGGAAGTACGTCGGCCCGTAGTAGCCGACCGAGTAGGGCGTGCGCCTGAGCAGGATGGGGTACGTCACTCTCCGGTCACTGGGGATGTAGACCTGCGTGAACAGCTTCACGCCGTCCCGCATCGGGATGTAGTACTCATGCTTCGTGTAGTGCTGCAGGAGGTAGATGTACCGGACGCCGCGTATGTTGTCGGGGTTCAACTCGACTGATATCTCGTAGTTCTCGATCGCGACGTCGAAATCCCCGTGGATCATGTACGCTTCGGCCAGGCTATCGAACGTGTTGTAGGCGTCGGGATACGCCAGGACGTTGAGCTTGAGCAATTCGATGGCTTCTTCCACTCGACCCCCGTACAGGTACCGCAGGCCGAGATCGTTCATCGGATACTCAGCGAAAATGACCGCGTCGGGCTGCCGCTGCCGCACCGCGTGGAATAGCTCGACCGCTTTCGCCACGCCCTCTGCCCGTACGGTCTCGAAGAATTCCTCCTGCGTCGGCACACGCTCCTGCGCCGCTGCCTGCAGCGGGAAGAGCAGGACGCACAGGAAGACGATGAGGGTGGGTCGGTGGGCTCGCATCGCTCTCCCTCCGTTTCTATTCGCTATCGCTGGATCTCGTGTCCTTAGATTGTGCCAGAGCAGGCAAGGTTGCAATGGCGGAGTCGGGTGGCAGGGCACTAGCATGGCCGAGGCGCCGCGTACGTCTACGTTTCGGTCGCGGGCGGTGGTCCGGGCTCCGGGTCGGTCGGCGGCGGCTCGATCTTGGGGAAGAGCGCCAAGTCCTCGCCGGGCCGTCGTTCCCCCGGCTGTCCGGTGAGCGGCGTCGTCGTCGGTCGCCGCGTTGCGGCGAACTCGACGAAACGCGCCAACGCCTCCGAGAACGAGTAGCCGGCCTCCTCGGCCGAGTCCATGAAAGAGACGCCTTCGGTGAGGTCGGGGTTCGGGTTCACCTCCAGCACGTATGGCTTGTTCCCCTTCAGGCGGATGTCCAGTCGCGCATAGTCGCGGCACTCCGTCGCCAGGTAGGCGCGAATGGCCACGTCCTCCACTTTCTTGAGCAGTTGCTTGGGGAGCGGAGCCGGGCAAACCGTGTGAACCTTGTGGTAAACCTCGGAGAGTGGGTTCCACTTCGCCGAGTACGTGATGATCGGCGGATACCCCGTTGGCAGCTCAGAGAAGTCGAACTCTACCGGCGGCAAGACCTCGGGCGGGTCATTGCCCCAAACCGATACGTGTAGCTCGCGACCATCGATGAACTCTTCGAGAAGGATGGCGCCGTACTCATTGTACACGTGCTCGACGCGCTCCTCGAGCTGCGCGCCGTCGTAAAGGACCGAGTCTTTGCTCACACCGGTGCTCGCGTCTTCCCACGCAGGCTTTACGATGATCGGATAGCGGAGGCCTAAGCGCTTCGGCAGCTGCGGCTCGTAGAGCACCTTGAAGCGTGGTGTTGGGACGCCATGGTCCTGCAGCACGCGCTTGGTGAGCCCCTTGTCCAGACAGAGCGACAGGGCGAAGGGCGGCGACCCGGTGTAGGCTATCCGGTACAGGTCGAACATCCCGGCGACTGCGCCTTCCAGTCCCGCGTCGTCGTGGAAGAATTCCACCAGGTTGAAGATGACGTCCGGTCGGTTGCGCTTGAGCACGCGCTCCAGCCGGCGGAGATCGTTCTCGAGGTTGACGGCACGGGCCCGATAGCCCGCGCGTCGCAGCGCGCGAGCGACGTCGTCGTACTCCTCCTTAACCGTCGGAACGTGGACTGGGTACTCCGGTTCGAACGGCAGGGTCGAGGGGTCGATCTGCTGCAGCTTCTCGTACCAGTCCTCGCCGACCTGGTTGTAGAGGACGACCACGGACCGGGGTTTGGCGGGCTGCCCGGGCTCGTCCGCCGGGGCCGGAGTGAGTATCTCGTCAGTCATGCTGGTACGGATTCTACCACGGGCGGACCGATTAGGGAAACGGGACAATGTGCGGCGGGGAGAGTGCCGCGCCGCGCTTATAGCGCTCCTCGTAGGGTGTCGGCAGATTGCTCCCCGGTGGCGGGCCTCCCGGCAACCGTATGACGCGTCAAAGGTATGGGCCCATGATGCGATCTTACCTCTCCGCTGACCTCCGTTACGGCCTGCGCAGGCTTATCAAGGCGCGTGCCTTCAAGTTGCCCGCGGTATTCGCCCTGGCGTTTGGTGCCGGCCTCGGTCTTTCGCTCTTCGGTCTCGTGCGATTCGTCTCGCTTCGGCCGCTGCTGCTCGAGAGCGTTCTGAGTCTCGATCCCGTACGAGACGCGGGTTGGGAGTCGACTTGGAATGCGCCGCTGCGGTCGGCGGCACAGATCCAGAGCGAGGGCCTCGGCGACATGCTGTTCATGCTAGTCGTCGTCGCCGGGCTCGGGCTGGTCATCGCACTCCTCGGACTCATCAGCCTGGTTCTGGCGCGGGCCTCAGCACGCCGGCGTGATCTGGCGATCGAGGCGGCGCTCGGAGCATCCTCTTCGCGCCTGCGATCGCGTCTTCTGAGCGAGGGGGTCTGGCTCGCCTTTTTCGGCTGCGGGATCGGACTCCTGCTGGGGCTAGCCGGTACCGGCGTGCTTCGCTCGACCTGGCCACACTCGCTCGTGCCATCGGGCGGATCCATGGTCGAGCTGTGGGGGTTGGTCGTCGGCCTCCTCGGCCCGGCGACGGCGACGGTCCTGCTGCCCCTTATCGGGTCCGCGAAGCTGCTGCGCTCCTCGAACCTCGGCTCGCTCGGTGGTGGGGCGCGCACGACCGGCGAGCCCGGCGAACGGCTGCTGCGCGACGTTCTGGCGGGCGTTCAGCTGGCGGTCTCGGTGGCGCTGCTCATCGGAGCCGGGTTGTTGATGCGGAGCGCCTTTCCCGTGCCCCGGGCCTCGGGCGTCGGCGAGTCGCGCGACACACTGATCGTGGAGCTCGAGCTGGCCGAAAGCGAGTATGGCAGCGCGGCGCGCCGACTCGCGTACTTCGATGCGCTGCTCGAGCGGGTCGCCGGCATACCAGGCATAGAGGCGGAGAGTCTGTCGAGCCCCGCTGCCTGGCTTGGCGTCGGCCCCGAGGCGCTGGCTACCGCTGAGTGCGGCAACTGCTCTCGCGGCGGGATGTACCTGCCGATGTCCCCCGCTTTCGTTCGCCATCATGCCGTGAGCCCGGGCTTCTTCGGTGCCTTCGGGTTGGACCTGGTCGATGGTCGTGGTTTCACTCCCGCCGATCGTGCAGGATCGCCTCGTGTGGCGATAGTCAACCGTACCTTCGCGACCGAGCACTTCCAGCGCGGGGAGCCTTTGGGGAGAAGGGTTCAGGTGGGAGGCCTGGAGGGCCCCTGGTACACGGTTGTCGGCGTGGTCGAGGACGTTCGGGGAACGACGATGGGTTCGGCGGGATCCACACCGCCGGCGCTCTACGTCCCTCTCCTCCAGCAGCCGCCCCTCTCGGTCGACCTGAGCGTGCGCACGGCCGATGGTCCCCTCCTCGCAGGCACGACGGTCACGAATGCGGTGTCGGAGTTGGACGGGCCTGCGGAGATCGTCGGGGTGGCCACAGCCCAGCGTCGGCTGGGGCGCCACATCGCACCGCTCCGCTGGCTCGGCCTGCTGTTCGGGGTAACGGGCGGACTCGCGACGCTCCTCGCGGTGCACGGCCTCTACTCGGTGATGCGGTACAACGTTCTGTTGCGACGGCACGAGATCGGTATCCGCATGGCGGTCGGCGCGACACCGCAGGCCGTGGTAGGCATGGTCCTGAGACGCAGTCTTCTGTTGGTCGCCATAGGTGGGGCGGTTGGACTTTGGGGTGCGTTGCCACTGATCGGCTGGCTGAAGACGCTCGCCCCCGACGTTCGGGTGCTGGATCCCGTGCTCTTTGGTGGCGTCACGCTGCTGCTCGCCTTGGCGGCGTTGGCCGGCGGAACGTTGCCAGCCCGGGGCGCCGCCCGCCTCGATCCGGTGGTTACGCTGCGAGACGGGTAGAGAATGGGAGGTCGACGATGCGGCGTCGTGCCTGGCGCGGCCGCGTCAGCGGCCGCTCGCCAGGGCCCAAACCAGTATTGCGGCGGCGACCCGCAGCCAGTCGGCCGGCGAGGAGTTGATCCGCGGCCGTCGCCTGTTGCGCGGCTCCGGCGCAAACAAATGTCGTTCGAGGTCGTTACGATAGAGGTCGCAAATCCTCGGTGCGCGTCGCGTCATGTTTTTCCTTGACGTACCGCGGCGGGTGCGGCTGCAGAGGATCGGACAGCCGTCGGCGCGGCAGGGGAGGTCCCACGCCGACCTGGCCAAGATGCATCCCCCGGGCCACCGGGAGCGGGCGCCGGCTATCTCTTGAAAGATAGGAGGATAGCGTGCCGCCGTGTCGAGCGGGCGGCAGTCAGGCCTTGCACCGGCGCCACAGAAGTCAGGGGAAACTGTCGCGGGGCCTCGGCGAGTTGCTGACGCAAGCGCGAGGACCGGGCCTTGACCTACCGGAGTCCGCTCGACAACGTTGGAACTTCACCCTCGTGCCGATAAAACGTGGATATCCGCACTAAGCTCGTCTTCGCCCTTGTGGCGGTATCGCTGGGCGGCATGCTCGCCCTCGGTGCCGTGGCTTACACGGCAGCCAGCCAGCTTCTGCAAGGCAACTCGCTTCGCCAGCTCGAATCGCTCGCCGAGACTAAGAAGCAGGACCTCGAGAAGGTGTACAAGGGTTGGCAGGATCGCGTCAGCCTGATCGCGAGCCGGACTCAGCTGAGGGAGAGCCTGAGCACCTTCAACCAGACGGGCAGGCCAGCCGAGCGAGACCGGATCCGGCGGATCCTGGAGGACGCGCGTCGCGCCGGTGGTACGGTGCAGAGGCTCACTGTCTACGCCATCGATCGGCGTCCGGTAGCATCGACCGCGGAAGTGGGAGCGGAGGGGCTGCCGGACCTGGAAGCCTCGCGCCTGCCCCACGGCGAGATGCCGGTCTACGAGGACGTTTCGAGCAACGAGGAGAACGGACTTCGGGTCGGCTTCGTGGCGCCCCTATGGTGGGGAGGGGAGCGGGTCGGCGCGCTCCTGGTCCAGTTGAGCGCTGAGGAGCTCGTCGATGTCACCCGGAATTTCATCGGACTCGGCGATACTGGCGAAACCCTAATCGTACTGCCGGGCGGAGTAGGGAGCGTGCGAGTTCTCCGTTCGGAGCGCCCCGAGCCCGATGGTCGGCTCGGCCTCGTTAGCCTGGAACGGATGGACGATCCGGCCGCTCTAGTAATGATACGCGAAGATTCCGTGTACTCCGAGGCCCTCATCGACCGTCGCGGACGACGGGCCTGGGCGGCGACCCGCTACCTACCCGAGGTCGACTGGGGACTGATCGTGAAGATCGACCAGGCCGAGGAACGGGAGCCGATCGTTCGGTTCGGGGGTAAACTGGCGCGGCTCGGCCTCTCGCTCTCAGCCTTCGCGATCGTGGTCGGGATCTTCCTCGGTCTCCGGTTCGCCAAACCGATACACGATCTCGCCGAGATCGCGAATCGAATCCGGGTCGGCGAGCTGGACGCTCGAGCCCGGACAGACAGGCAAGACGAGATCGGGCTCCTCGCCCGCACCTTCAATCAGATGGCGGAGGAGCTGGAGCGACAGGTGACGCTTTTACACGAATTCCAGAAGTTCTTCGACCTGTCGCTGGACATGCTGTGCATCGCGGGGACGGACGGCTACTTCAAGCGTGTTAACCCGGCCTTCGAGCGGACGTTGGGCTGGCCGGCCGAAACGCTGTTGGGCCGGCCGTTCAATGACTTCGTTCACCCGGACGACGTCGAGTCGACCTCCCGCGAGGTTGAGAAGCTCTCCCAGGGCATCCCCACCGTCTCGTTCGAGAACCGTTACCGCTGCGCCGACGGCACCTACAAGCATCTGTTTTGGACCTCGTATCCCGAGGCGGAGACGGGGCTGCTTTATGCGGTCGCTCGCGACATCACAGAGCTCAAGCAGATGCAAAGGCGGTCGCCGGCCGCCGGCGAGCCCGAAGCAGATCCCGCCTAGTGTTGGCCTACATTCAGCTCATCGGTGGTCTCATCTACCTTCTCATGGGGGGCGACCTCCTGGTCCGTGGCGCGGTCGCCCTGGCGCGCCGGGCCCAGGTGCCGCCGCTCATCGTGGGGCTCACCGTGGTCTCGTTCGGTACTTCGTTGCCCGAACTGGTCGTCACCATCCAGGCGGTCCTGGCCGGCTACCCTGGGATGGCCATCGGCAACGTCGTCGGGAGCAACATCGCCAACGTTCTCCTCGTTGCCGGCGCGCCGGCTATCGCGTTTCCCCTCGTCTGCGATCGAGGCTTCGAGCGACGGAACGCCTCGATCATGCTGGGCGTAAGCATCTTCTTCGTTGTTCTATGTCTGGTCGGCGATCTCAACCGGCTCGCGGGTGTCGTGCTTCTGACGGGGCTGGTAGCGATAATGGCCTACACGGTGTGGGCGGCGAAGCGTGCCCGCCGCGGGGCGAAGAAGACGACGCGGATGGAGTGGGTGCTCGGGCTGCCGGCCAGGACGTGGATGATCGGCCTCTCCGTCGGCGCCAAGCTGATGGTCGAGGCCGCGGTCGAGGTGTCCGGGCAACTCGGCATCTCCGACGCCGTCGTCGGCCTGACAATCGTCGCGGTCGGCACGTCGCTCCCCGAGCTTGCGACCGCCTTCGTCGCAGTCTTCAAGCGGCAGACGGAAGTAGCTGTCGGGACCGTGACCGGTAGCTGTGTCTTCAACCTCCTGGCGATCATGGGAGTGGCCACTCTGGTGAGTCGGTCCCCGATGCCGGTGCCGAACGGCTTTGCATCCCTAGACCTCCCGGTCATGCTCGGTGCCGCCTTCGCGTTGACCTTCCTCGTTTGGTGCCGCAGGCCGATCGGGCGCGTGGCGGGCATAACCTTCGTGGCCGGCTATTGCGCGTACCTCGTGGCGCTACTCAGCGGCGCGTAGCTACTCAGGAGGACTCCGTGATCGTTCATCGACCGTCATCCGTTACAGCTTTCTCGCTGGTAATCTCAGCCATTCCGCTCACCGCGACCGTGGCCGTAGCTCAGGAGCGCGAGTCTATCTTCGACCGTGTCGTTCACATCGAGGAGACGCTCTTCACGGAAATACCAGAGACGCCGCGCTGGGAGGAGCAGCTCGATCTGACGGTGCGGCGCGTAGACGTGGGCGACGCCGAGCTCTATGTCGAAGAGGAGGGGTCGGGCATACCGCTCGTGTTGATCAACGGCGGCCCGGGCGGCACGCATCACTACTTCCACCCGTGGTTCGGCCGAGCCCGGGAGTACGCGCGCGTCATATACTACGACCAGCGTGGCACGGGACTGTCCGACTACGAGCCCGGCCCCGACGGCTACTCCGTCGAACAGGCGGTGGACGATCTCGATGCGCTGCGCGCCGCTCTGGGAGTCGACAAGTGGGTGCTCGTCGGCTTCTCCTATGGCGGTTTTCTGGCGCAATACTACACCGCGACCTCCCCACAGAACGTTGCGGGCCTGGTTCTCGTGGGCGCGAGCACCGGGATGTGGGTCGATTCGGGCCGGTCCGGGCAGTACGATTTCATCTCGCAGGCCGAGGCCGACAGGATGCGCGAGATCCGGACGCAGCTGCGCGAGCTTCGCGAGGCCGAGGGGTGGTCGCGTGACGAGTACATCCGGCTGCTGGTCTACAACAACCACATCAACGGCGACTGGAAGCGCCAGCACTACTACAAACCCTCTCCGGAAGGTTTCGCTCGGATGGCACTGCATGAATGGGTGCACGACGCGGACTTCAACCCGATCATGGGACAAAGCCAGCAGAAGGTGGACCTGACCGGCGCCTTCGACCGCAGCCCGATCCCCACGCTCATCCTCGAGGGCAAGTGGGACCTGACCTGGGGTGAGGTGAAGCCGACGACCCTGTCGCGCAACCATCCCAACGCCCGAATGGTCGTGATCGAGCGCGCCGGACACTCGATCTACAGCGAGAATCCGGACGCGTTCTTCGCCGAGCTCGAGGCGTTCGTGCGCGGTTTGCCGCCCGTTAACGCCGCCGAGATCAAACCCTTCGAGCAGCAGCTCGCCGACTGGCGCAGCCGCTGGATGGGCTCACCGCTCTACTACCTGAAGGCTGCCGGCTGGGGTAAGGGCGGCAGCGAGCAGATCGTGGCGGCCTACACCTCGAGCTGGCTGGAAGAGCTCGGGCAACCGGCGGAACTGCTGCGCGTGGGGTTTGCTCTGTACGACGCGGAGCGCTACGAGGAAGCGTTGCGAGCGTTCGTGAGACTGGAAGAGGTCTCCCGGGATTCTGGGGATCAGAACCGGCAGGTCGTGGCCATCATCTGGCAGGGGCAAATGCTCGACCTGCTGGGGCGCCGCGATGAAGCGATCGCTCGCTACCAGCATGTCGTGGATATGAATCCCGAAGGCGGCATGCGGCATGACCAGTACGGGCTGTCGTACGAGTACGGCCCCTACGCAGCCGAACGCCTGCAGACCCCATTCCAGCGAATCGAGAATACCGGGTTCTGAAGCGGCTGCGGGGTGCGGTTGCCGGCTAGCGCGTGCCGGGCGTTGCACGGGCATGGTGCGACTCGCATCTTGCCGTTGGAGCCGTGTTAATAAGCTTACAGATCCTCAACGTTCCGGGGAGGCCATGGCGCGTCTCGGTCGGTTGACGAGCGAGTTGCAGCGTCGTCACGTCTATCGCGTTGCCGTCGTTTACGGGGCCGTCGCCTTCGTACTCTGGCAGGCGGCGGAGATCGTCGTTCCGGCTCTGCGCCTGCCCGAGTGGGCCCTCACACTCGTCGTGGTTGCGACGCTCGCCGGCTTTCCCGTCGCCCTGTTGCTGGCCTGGGTGTTCGACGTGAGAGTTCCCTGGTTGCGGCGATCCGAAGGGGCAAGGCGAGCTCGCGACCGACGATCGGTGGCCGTATTGCCCTTCGCCAACCTGAGCGCCGATCCCGAGAACGAGTACTTCAGCGACGGCGTGACCGAGGACATCATCACGCATCTCTGCAAGATCCCCGAGCTCAAGGTGATATCGCGTCACTCTGTGATGCAGTAGAAGCCCAAGGCCCAAACCCTGCAGGAGATTGGCCGGGACCTGGGTGTCGCCACGATTCTCGAGG
>JBDHKT010000314.1:0-4740 GCA_039586255.1 Gemmatimonadota bacterium
CCGCGACCTTCTCGACCGGGAGATGAAGTCGGCCGAGACGGTCGGTAGCCTGAGGCGCAGTGAGTGCCTCTACTACTTCGAGGCTCTGCCGCTCGAGGGGGTGGAGAATCTCACCGACGAACTGATCAGGCCGGAAGATCTCCAGGTCCGGCTCGGCTTAGACGAGCTCGAATCATGGGAGCCGGAGCTGGCGCTGGTCTGGGCCAGGTCGAGGGAGAAAGGCACGATCCCGCTGGCGCTGGACATGAAATTGACCGGCACGCTCAGCGGCGACGAGCGCGTCGGCGTTCCGTCGATCGATGTCCGGCGCGTATCTGCCGGGGCGGGCGACACGCCAATCCGGCGCATGTTGGTGGTGGTCGTCACGTACGCTGCGTCGTACGCGGGGACCGACGATCCGATCTGGCTACGGGTGAAGACGGATGCCGGAGTCGTGGCGCACCATGTTGTCACCGACACTCCGCAGACGGACCTGGAGATCGACACTGCCAACATCTACGAGATACCGGTGGACGTGCCTTTCACGAAGGACGATCTGGCGTGCAGTGATGCCGGCGAGATCCGCTTGGGGATCCACGGTAGCGACAAGTGGGTTCCGAAGAGGGTGCTCCTGTTCGGCCTCGACGAGGCGTCGGGTGCGCCGCACACCGTGGTCCCGCTCGTGCGTCTCTCCGACCCGGGCCCACTGAGCGCGGATGCGACCGAAGGCGTGCCGTCGATCGTGTTGACCCTCGACTGATGATCGCCGGAATCGTGCTTGCCGGCGGCCGGTCACAACGAATGGGCCGGCCGAAGGAAACGTTGAAAGTCGGTGACGAGACGTTTCTGGAGCGTGCCGTTCGCGTGCTTCGAGAGGGCGGCTGCGAGGACATCGTCGTCGTGCTGGGTGTCGACGAGCCTGAGCTTCTCGGCCTCACCTCGGGCTCCGGAGCCCGCGCGGCCCCCAGCGGTGGCGGCCCCGAACAGATCGACTCGTTGCGGGCCGGGCTACGCGCGCTGCCCGCGACGGCAGAGGCGGCGGTCGTGGTTCCGGTAGATCACCCGCTGATCGAGCCGGGTACCGTGAGCGCGATCGTCGAGACGTTCAAGGATTGCCGTGCGCCTGTGGTACGCGTGTCCTACGAGGGCCGGCACGGCCATCCGGTGCTGTTCGCCGCGACGGTGTTCGATGAGCTGTTGAGCGACGAGCTATCCGAGGGAGCCCGCACTGTGGCACGAGCGCACGCCGATGAGCTGGTCGATGTGGATGTCGATGACCCCGGCGTCCTCATCGATATCGACACGCTGGCTGACTACGAGGAGCACCTGGGAGACCCCGGTTGAACGAAGGAGACGTTTCCGCGGCGTGGGCCGCGCAGTGGGCGCTGGCTGCGCAGGAGGGTGGTGAGCCCGTCGCGCTGGTGCGAGCACGGTGTCGTGGAGATCGAGCAGTCCGATGGCGTTTGGGAGATCTACATCGAGTCGCAGCACCCGATCCCCGAGTTGCACATCGTCGGCGCCGGCCACATCGCGCGGCCGCTCTGCCGGCTCGGCGCGACCCTCGGCTTTCGCGTGACGATCACCGATGACCGTCCCGAGTACGCCAACCAGGGTTGGTTCCCGGAGGCCGAGCGGATCAGCGTCGTTGACTTCGACCATGTGTTCGACGGCGTGGCGATCGGGCCAGAGAGCTATGTCGTGCTGGTGACCCGCGGGCACAAATACGACTACGACTGCATCCTGCAGCTACTGAAGACGGAGGCCCGGCCCGCCTACCTCGGGATGATCGGCAGCCGGCGGCGTGTGCGGGCCACTTTCGAGGCGCTGGTGCGTGACGGGGTTGAGCCCGGCCGGCTGAAAGAAGTCCATGCGCCGATCGGTTTGGACATCGGCGCCGAGACGCCGGAAGAGATCGCCCTCGCCATCGCGGCCGAGATCGTGGCGACGCGCAGGGGCCGAGGCGGCGCGAAACTGAGCGACGAGGAGCGTGTGCTGGACCGCGTGGCGCGCGCGCGTGGATCGGAACCAGGTCGGTGAGCATGGGGGATCGCGAGATCTATACCGCCGTTGCCCGGGCCGCTGAGGTCGGTCAACCGATGGCGCTGGCTACCGTCGTGCGTGTCAAAGGATCGACGCCACGGGGAGCGGGGAGCAAGATGCTCATCGCGGCGGGCGGCGAAACGATCGGCACGATCGGCGGGGGGTGCGGTGAAGCGGAAGTCCTGCTGGCGGCCGAGGACGTGATCGAGAGCGGTATTCCAAAGCTCATCCGGGTGGAGCTGACCGACGACTACCTCTCCTGGAGCCCCGCCGTCTGCGGCGGCGTCATGGAGATCTTCCTCGAGCCGCTGAAGAGCGACTAGCCTTCCGTTATCCGGTCGATCGCCGCAACGAGATCCTCGCTCAACTCGACACCGGCCGCCGCGGCGTTGCCCTCGACATGCTGGACCTTGGTAGCGCCGACGATGGCCGAAGTGACCTCGGGACGTCGCAGGCACCAGGCGAGCGCCAGTTGCGGGAGCGTCAGCCCCGTCTCCTCGGCTAGCACCTTCATAGCCCGGACCTTCTCCAGCCCCTCCTCGGTGAACCAGGGCCCCATGAACGTCCTGCCGATCTGATCGGCGGCGCGTGAATCGGGTGGCACGTCATCGATCGATTCGTACTTGCCGGATAACATCCCGCGGGCCAGCGGCGAGTAAACGATCAGGCCGAGTCCCTCGCGAGCGCAGATCTCCATGATGCCGTTCGTCTCGATCTCGCGTTGGAAGATGTGGTACTGGGGCTGGTTCGAGATCAGCCGTCGCAGTCCCAGCTCGCGGCCCAGCTTCACGGCGTCGCCGATGTTCTCTGTCGACCACAGGCTGACGCCGCCGTACAGTACCTTCCCCTGCGCGATGAGGTCATCGATCGCCTGCAGCGTCTCGTCCAGGGGTGTCTCCTCGTCGTACCGGTGGCACTGGAAGAGGTCGACATAGTCGGTGCCCAGCCGCCGCAGGCTCGTGTGCACCTGCTCGAAGATGTGCTTGCGGGAGAGGCCACGGTCGTTTGGCCCGGGTCCGACGGGAAAGTAGGCCTTGGTGGCAAGCACGCACTCGTGCCGCGGCAGCGGTTTTAGAGCTTTTCCCAGCACCTCCTCGCCGCGGCCCATGGCGTAGACGTTCGCTGTGTCGAAAAGGTTGATTCCGAGCTCGAATCCGAGCTGCACGCACTCGAGCGCGACTCTCTCGTCCATCTTGTGGCCGAAAGTCAGCCAGCTGCCGAGAGAGATCGTGCTAACCTTGATGCCGGAATTGCCTAGGCTGCGATACTCCATCGAGTCCTTCCCCGCCGATATCCAGATCCGAAAGATTCCGGACCCTAAATGTGCAGGCTCATCTGGGCATCGCCAACCCGCTGCGTCTGGCGCCGGATCGGTGAGCGGGCGACGGCGGTGAGCTTGCGGCCGCGCAGCGGCAGCACGACGGGCTTAGTGGGCTGGCCGCCGTTCCCCACCCCCGGCATCTCAATCCGTACGGCGTCGCCCGACTGGGTAACGGCAACCGCCCCCTCGTCGTGTAGCAGGTCGAGGAAACCTACCAGCTCGCCGGCCTTGAGGCGCGGCGGCAGTAGATGGACGCCTCTGCCGCCGCGCGATTGAGCGCGCAGGTCATCGACAGCCATGAGCTTCGCATAGCCCTCGGTGGTGACGCCGAGGAGAGTGGCGTCGCGGCGTGGAGCGACGAACGCCGTGACTCGATCGCCGCGTGCCAGGGCGATCCCTTTCACGCCGTTGGCGGAACGTCCCATCGGCCGGACCTCCGACTCGTCGAAGCGGATCACCTGGCCCTTGAGCGTGGCGACTATGAGCTGGCTCTGGCCGTCCGTGATGTGGACGTCGACGACCTCGTCGCCCTTCTCGATGCCCGCTGCAATAATGCCACCGCCGCGGATGTTCCTGTACTCCGAGAGCGCCGTTTTCTTGACGCGGCCCTTGCGGGTAACGGTCGCAACGTAGCGGTCGTCGGTAAAGTCGCGGACCGTGTGCACGGCGACCGGTTCCTCGTCCAGCTCCAACAGGTCGCGCGCGCGATTCCCGCGCGACGAGCGCGTTCCCTGCGGCAGGTCGTCCACCCGCGTCGCGTATACCTGGCCGTCACCGGCGAAGGCGAGCAGCTGATCGTCCGATTTGCACAGCCAGAAACGAGTGACGAAGTCGTCGCGTCCCTGCTCGAGGCTCTCCGCCGCGGCCAGGCCGCCGTCGTTGTCAGCGCTGCGTGCGGCGAGCGCCTTCAGATAACCATGGTGGGTCAGGAAGAGGTGCATCTCCTGCGCCGCGTCCCCGGTGCGCAGCGGGAAGCGGCCTTCACCCGAAAGGATCTCTGTTCGCCGGGCGTCGCCGTATCGCTCGGCTATGACGCCCAACTCGCGCCGGACCAGATCGCGCTGGCGTTTCTCGTCCGCGAGGATCGCCTTAAGCGTCTTGATCCTGCGCGAAACCTGGTCGAGCTCCTCCTTGAGCGCACGTGTCTCGAGACTGGTCAGGCGGCTCAGTCGCATCGCCAGAATCGCCGACGCCTGCTTAACGCTGATCTTGAGCGTCGAGCGCAGGTTCTTCGAGGCGGTCTCCGGCGTCCGGCTGGACTTGATGATCTTCACCACCTCGTCGATCCGGTCGAGGGCGATGAGCAAGCCCTCGAGGATATGCGCCCGCTCCTCCGCCTTCGCCAGGTTGAAGCGCGTGCGCCGCACGATCACCGCCAGCCGGTGGGCGATCCAGACTTC
>JBDHKT010000315.1:0-3516 GCA_039586255.1 Gemmatimonadota bacterium
AGCCTGTACGCCGATTCCGACTACGCGGATGTTCTGGAAGAGCTCAAAGAGATGTTGCGCGCGCTCCAGGCAAGCTACGCCGTTCCGGAGCAGGACCCGGTTCCCTATCCCGAGCGCTGATACGAAGCACCGGCCACGCACCACGACAGCAGGGGTGAACCATGAAAAAGCAGAGCTGTGTCAGCTGGCTATTGGCCCTCACGTCGATCGTCTGGTGGGGCTGTGCCGTGGAACCGCCAACCTCGGCGCTGGAATTTGGCATCTCGTTCGATCAGTCAGTCGGCAGTGAGCCGCTGGACGGTCGAATCGTGCTTGTCCTGACGACACGCGAGGAACCGGAGCCCAGGTTCCAGGTCACCTCCAGTATCGGAGCTGCTCAGGTATTCGGCATCGACGTCGACGGGCTGGCACCGGGGGCGGAGGCCGTAATCGACGCCGACGTCTTCGGCTTCCCACACGAGAGCATCTCCGAGGTCCCGCCCGGCGAGTACTACGTGCAGGCCGTGCTGCACGAATACTCGACCTTCCATCTCAGCAACGGGAAGACCGTCAAGCTTCCAATGGACCGCGGTGAGGGGCAGCACTGGAACCGCGCCCCCGGCAACCTCTACAGTGCCCCCCGCAAGCTGCGTGTGGATCCGCAGCGGGCGGAGCGGCTGGCGATCGCGCTCGATCAGATGATGCCGCCGATCCCGGAACCCGAGGACACGAAGTACATCAAACACATCAAGATCCAGAGCGAGCTACTGACGGAGTTCTGGGGTCGCCCGATGCACCTCGGGGCCCACGTGCTGTTGCCCGAAGGCTTCGACGAGCACCCGGAGGCGCGTTACCCGATCGCTGTCTTCCACGGCCACTTCCCCTCGGACTTCGGCGGGTTCCGGACCGAGCCGCCCGATCCGGATCTCGAGTGCACGTACAGCGAGCGCTTCAGCGTCGATTGCTACAACAGGTTCCAGCAGCAGGAGGCCTACGACTTCTACAGGCAGTGGACGGGCCCCGATTTCCCGCGCCTGCTGATCGTCGAGGTCCAGCATGCCAACCCCTACTATGACGATTCGTACGCCGTGAACTCGGCGAACCTCGGGCCGTACGGCGACGCCATCACCTACGAGCTGATCCCGTATATCGAGGAACAGTTCCGTGGTATCGGCGAAGGCTGGGCCCGCTTCCTCTATGGTGGCTCGACCGGCGGCTGGGAGGCGCTGGCCGTGCAGGTCTTCTACCCCGACGAGTACAACGGCACGTTCGCCGCCTGCCCGGACCCCATCGATTTCCGCGCTTACACGCTGGTCAATATCTACGAGGACGAGAATGCCTACTACGTGGACGGCCAGTTCAAGCGGGTCGAGCGACCCGGCCACAGGAACTGGTTGGGCGAAGTCGATCGGACCGTGAGGGACTTCAACCACCTGGAGCTGGTGCTCGGCACGAAGAGTCGCTCCGGTGACCAGTACGATATCTGGGAGGCCGTCTACTCGCCGATGGGCAACGACGGGTATCCCAAGCGCATCTGGGACAAGTACACCGGCGCGATCGATCACGAGGTCGCCGAGTACTGGAGGGAGAACTACGACCTGCGCTACATCATGGAGCGTGACTGGGCGACCCTGGGCCCGAAGCTCGAAGGCAAGCTCCATATCTACTGCGGCGACATGGACAACTACTACCTGAATAACGCCGTCTACCTGACGGAGGAGTTCCTCGAGAGCACGACGGACCCCTACTACAACGGCGAGGTCGACTACGGTGACCGGGCCGAGCACTGCTGGAACGGCGACCAGGAGAACCCGAACCATATCTCGCGCCTGCGCTACAACACGATGTACCTGCCCAAGATCCTGAGGCGGATTGAGGTGGCGGCCCCGCCCGGCGCGGACCTGACCAGCTGGCGATACTGAGAAACCGCCAGACCAGGTGTCTCGTAGAGGTGCGTGTGCGGTACGCCCCGACCGCCGCCTGAAGGAGTAACCAGATGAGCGCCGCTCTCCCGCCGCGCCTTGTTCCGGTCGCTGTGATTCTCGCCGCGCTCGTGGCCGCCGCTTGCTCAGACGACCCCGTATCGAGCGATCACGACCCCGATCCCAACGCACTCGAGCACGTCACACCCGAGGAAGTCGGCTTCTCGTCGGCAGAGCTCGAGGATGCCCGGGCGTACTACGAGCAGATCGGATCGGCTGCGTTCATGGCGCTCTACGACGGCAAGGTCTTCGTCGCCTGGGGCAATGTGGACAGGAAGTACTGGCTCCACTCGATCAGGAAGCCGCTGCTCGGGGCACTATATGGCATCTACGTAGACAGAGGGATGATCGATACCACCGCCACGATGGAGGAGCTGGGCATAGACGACATACCACCCAGCCTCACTCTCGAGGAGAAGCAGGCCAGGGTCGCCGATCTTCTGAAGTCCCGCTCGGGCGTATACCACCCGGCCGCGGCAGAGGCCCCCGAGATGGAGGCCGAGCGCCCCGAGCGCGGGAGCCATGCGCCGGGCACCTTCTTCTACTACAACAACTGGGACTTCAACGTCCTCGGCGCCATCTTCGAGCAGGAGACCGGGGTCGGGATCTTCGAGGCCTTCGAGGAAGAGATCGCCGGCCCGATAGGTATGGAATTCTTCCGCGCCGCGGACGGCCAGTATCAGTACGAGCCGGAAAAATCGATGCACCCGGCCTATCCCATCAGGATGACGGCCAGTGATCTGGCGAGGTTCGGCGTGCTCTACCAGAAGAACGGGCGCTGGGACGGTGCGCAGATCGTCCCAGAGGACTGGATCGCCGCCAGCACGACCAGGCATTCGATCGACGACCCCGAGAGCGGTATCGGTTACGGGATGCTCTGGCACACGGTGCCGGCCGATTTCCCGTACGACCTCGGTCCCGCCTTCGCCCACTCCGGCATCGGTGTTCACCTTGTGTACGTCATCCCGACCGATCGGCTGGTCTTCGTGAATCGCGTAAACACCGACGTGCCGTGGACGATCACGATGGAGGAAATACTGCAGCTGGTCGCGATGGTAGTCGACGCGAGGATCGATTAGCGGCTGACGGAGAAAGGTGGCCCGGCACGAGGGGGCCGGAGTTGTCCCCAGACAGGAGGGTCGCTTCCTCGGGTCTATCCCCTTGGCCGAGCGCGGGCCTCGATACTATCGCGCGTGACGCTCGTGCAGCCTGTCGGCTACGCGCGATCCGACCCTGCAGATCAGTATGAAGGCGACCTCAAACAGGATGATGACGAGCGCACCGGCGGCCAGGAGCCCTACAACCACGAAGGCAGGCTCCAGGAAGTCGGTAACACTCAGCGGCACGAACTCGGGCATGGCGTGTCCCTCCCCTCGAGTCCGGACTGTGGGCTCGGCGCGGTCCGTACCGCACCACTACCGCTGAAATCCCTTCGATTTTTGGGCGTTAGAGCTGTATCTCCCTGGTGAGCGCGATGCCCGCTATGCTCTCGCGCTCATTATCATGATAAGGCATCACAGCTCAGCAGGAAAGCATATTGATCGGGGATTCGGGA
>JBDHKT010000316.1:0-3513 GCA_039586255.1 Gemmatimonadota bacterium
CGGATTGAGCTCGGGCATGTTCATGGAGCGGATGCTCATCCCGATCAGCGGCCTCTGCAGGATAGTCGTCACGATAGCGGTCTCATCCGAGACGGTGTTCCCGACGATGGCGCGATCACCCTGGTAGGCCACGACCTCGAACTGGCGGCGACCGAGCGAGCCGTCCTCATAGGTGTACACATAGCCCTCGGTATCCAGGAGATACCGCGGGAGCGGCGCTACGTCACGCAGCGTCCTCCCGTCGATGCTCACGTGCACGTAGCTGCCCGGCAGGAAGTTCGGGTTGAGGTCGTTGTTCGCGAACGTGACGTAGACGTTCAGCGTCTGCGAGTTGCGATCGACGGCCGCCTGCTTCCGGGTGATCCGGCCGGCCCTCGTGTCGTTACTACCCTCGTCGGCGTAGACCGTCACCCGAGGAACCGTCGAGAAGTCGATCGTCTGACTCTCTTCCACCAGGAGCGGGACAGTCACCACGAGGTTCTTCGGGTCGGTCAGCGTGAACAGCTGCTGGCCCGTCGATACGAAGCTGCCCTCGATGATCCCGTTCGAGCTGATGAAGCCGTCGAACGGCGCGCCGATCGTGTGCTTCGATAGCAGGATCTCCTGGTTCCTCACCGCGTAGTACTGCCCGATGATGTTCCTCGTCGAAATCTTGATCTTCTCCTGCGGGTTCGTGACCTCAGGCAGCTCGGGCACCGGCTTGTCGATGTCCAAGCTGTTGAAGTAGTCGAACCACCGCCGGTAGATCCGCGCGTCGTCGATCTGTAGCTCCGGCAGCACCGAGGCCACCGCGTTCAGAAAGTCCGACCTCAACGCGTACAGGTCGTTCTCCACATCACGCGAGTCGATCCGTAGAACCACCTCGCCCTCGCGGACAAAAGTGCCGTCCTTCAGATCGTTCATCGCGAACAGGACCCGGCCACCCGCCTCGGACACCATGTTCAACGTACGCTCCGACTCGACCACACCGTCGCCCTCTACCTGCAGCGTCAGGTCACCGAACGCGAGTTGCTCTGTCTCCACCGCTCGCGGCTCGGGCGTCGCCTCGCGCCGGTTGCTCTGCCGCTCGGTCGAGCCCAGCACGTTCATCGCCAACGCCCCTACCACCAGGATTACGGGAACAGCACTGACTTTGAGGACCGTCGTTTTCTTCATGTCATCCGCCCCTTAGAGACAGGAGATCCGCTTATCGTCTAATAATTGTCGATATAATCCATGGACTGTCCATGGACAATAGAACCGGCAGTTGGACACCACCGGGGCAACCAGGGCGTCTAACTGCAGCCGTTTCCACGCCTTACGGAAATCGGGTCGATAGGTTTCAGCGTTTCAAACGCCGGAGGCAGAATGGGGTTCCCGGCGGAGCCAGCGAGTTTGTCGAGGAGGGGTCGAGGAAGGGGTCCAGGAACATCGCCAGGGGTTGAGGAGTTAGAGGTGCGAGGTCGCAGGGAGGAGGGGTCAAGGAAGGGTGGCCGGTCCCCCGCACTTCCGACGCATTCCTTCTAGAAAGCGGCATTCCGCTCGACAAATCTCTGGCCCCAACCAAGGGAGGGACGCTATGTCCGGCAACGGCAGCGTGGCGCAGTTCAAGGCGAGCCTGCGCGGCGAGCTCGTAGAGCCCGGGGACGCCGGGTACGACGAAGCCCGCAAGATCTACAACGGGATGATAGACAAGCGGCCCCGCATGATCGCCTACTGCGACGGGGTTGATGACGTCCAGGCGTCGGTGCGATTCGGCCGGGAGAACGAGATGCTCACGGCGATCCGGGGCGGCGGCCACAACGGCGGCGGCCTGGGTTTGTGCGACGACGGCCTTGTCATCGATCTCTCCAGAATGAAGGACATCGAGATCGACCCGGACGCCCGAACGGTTCGGGTGGGCGGCGGCTGCACCTGGAACGAAGTCGACACGGCGGCGCACGAGTACGGTTTGGCAGTCCCCGCCGGCACCATCTCCACCACCGGAGTCGCGGGGCTGACGCTGGGCGGCGGCGTCGGTCACCTGACCCGGAAGCACGGCCTCACCATCGACAACCTGCTGGCCGCCGACATGGTGCTGGCCAACGGGAGCACGGTCACCGCCAGCGCCGAAGAGAATGAGGATCTCTACTGGGCGATCCGCGGGGGTGGCGGCAACTTCGGCGTCGTGACGTCTTTCCTTTTCAGGGCACACCCAATTCACACGAACTACGCCGGCCCGACGCTCTGGGAGGTCGACAAGGCGGCGGACGTCCTGGCCTGGTACCGGGATTTCATTCAGAACGCACCGGAAGATCTGGGCGGGTTCTTCGCATTCCTCGTCGTCCCGGGACCTCCCTTCCCCGACCATCTCCACGGCAAGAAGATGTGCGGCGTCGTGTGGTGCTACACCGGTCCGATGGAGAAGGCCGAGGAGGTCTTCAAGCCGATTCGAGCGTTCGGGCCGCCGGACTTCGAGCACGTGGGCCCCATGCCGCACCCGGCGATGCAGAGCATGTTCGATGTCTTCTATCCGTCGGGGCTGCAGTGGTACTGGCGGGCCGACTTCGTGAACGAGATCAGCGATGAGGCGATCGCCGAGCACGTCAAATACGGATCGGAGATCCCGACCGGGCACTCGACGATGCACATGTACCCCATCGACGGGGCGGCGCAGCGCGTCACCAACGACGATACGCCGTGGGCCTATCGCGACGCCAACTGGGCCCAGGTGATAGTCGGAGTCGACCCCGACCCGTCGAACAAGGACAAGATCATCGACTGGACGAAGTCGTACTGGGAGGCGCTGCACCCCCACTCGGCGGGCGGCGCGTACGTGAACTTCATGATGGAAGAAGGTCAGGACCGCGTTAAGGCGACTTACCGCCAGCACTATAAGCGCTTGACCCAGATCAAGAGGAAGTACGATCCGACGAACTTCTTCCGCGTGAACCAGAACATCCAACCCGCCGGCTGAGGAGCGCCGCGGGGTCCCGCTTTTCTCCCTTGCGCTCGCCGAGCGCTTGGCGGGACCCCGCAAGCGGAGCCAACCTTTGAAACCTTCTCGGAGTCTAACTACGTAGGGAAAGAAAAGCCGACCGGGAGGGACTGCGCGCCTATCACTGCTGCCCTGGATCGACAGGAGGTCCAGGAATGGCAGTATTTCAAGGCAGTAAGCGTGGGGCCCTCTCAGCAACCCACCACGAAACTGCCAACGACAGGTTCAAGGAGCGATGTAACGCCTGCCTCTGGGGCAGCATCATCCTCGCCACCATAGTCCACTTCGGCGTCATCCGATTCTTCCCGACCCTGACCGCGGCGGACGTCGCCTACGGGGTAACGGAATTCGAGGCGATCGAGCTGCCGCCCGAAATAGAGATACCGCCGCCACCAGAGCAGATCCCACGGCCGGCGGTCCCCGTCGTGGCGTCTACGGAGCTCGAGGAAGACGTGACGATCGCGCCGACCACGTTCGAGGAGAACCCGGTGGAGTCCTTGCCACCGCCGCCCTCCGACGTGGAGCGCCTTATCGACCGGCCCGTCTTCACGCCGTAC
>JBDHKT010000317.1:0-3495 GCA_039586255.1 Gemmatimonadota bacterium
GTCGCCCCCCATTCCTCGGCCTGTCTGAGGAGCGTGCCGGCGACATCGCCCTTCTCGCTCACGATCTCGAGGCTCACGCCGTTGCACTCGTGTGCCGCCCCGGCTTCCCGGGCCGCTGAGATGTGAATGGCACGCAGTCGCGCGGCGCCAAACAAATCCTGCAGGCCCGAGACGGTGCGCTCGAGGGTGTCGGGCGCCCTGATCGCCACCAGGACCTGATCACAAAGCCGACCCTTGAGGTGTTCCTCGGGCAGGAAGAGGATCGGAATCCCGAGTCTGCGCAGCGGCGAGGAGACACGCTCGAAATCCCAGTCGGTCCCGTTTGGAACGCCCGAGATGACCACGATGTCTACCGCGCGGACCCGCGCCAGCTCGTATATCCACTTTACCGGGTCGCCGCGCTTCAGTGCCAGTTCCACTTTCGGCAACGCAGCCTCGACGTGGCGGACCCAGGTCGCCAACTCGGGCATCGGCTCCGCCGGTCCCGGCTGCGCCGATACCAGGTGTAGCACCGTGGCTTCCGAGAGACCGAGCGCACGCAGGTCGGGGAGGGCCTTGAGAAACTGCTCACCGGCCTCCGTGCTCGTCAGAACGAATATTGCTCGCGTGATCAAACCCCGAGTCTTCCAGCTGGTGACGAACCTTGGGCGCTCAACACCGAGACCGCCCGGACCTCTTCCCGCTATGGATGAATCGTGCCGGTTTGGTGGTAGGATCTAAGTGATTGGGATGTAGAAACATACAGCGCCGGGTTCGCGCCGCGGCCTATCTAGGGCAGGGGACATCCTGCCCCGAGTTGTCGAGTCGGTGCACGCTTCTGCCCCAGCCTCGCGGCTCAGGACTGACTGCCGTGTCGGGTGGGTGTAGGCGGTTTGGCTGGGAGCCAGAGCCTGAAGTGGGCGCCGCGGCCGTCGCCCTCGACGTGAAAGAGCTCACCGCCGAGGAGTCGGGCGAGCTCGCGCGAGATGGCCAGGCCGAGTCCGGCGCCGCTTTGCGGGACTTTGAAGGTGCCGGCACGATAGGCCTCGAAGATTCGGTCGCCTACAGCGGGGTCGACACCAGGCCCGGTATCCCTGACGGTTATCGCCCAACCCTTATCGCTCGGCGCCAGCTCCAGGTCGACTTGACCGCCGCTCTTCGTAAACTTGAGGGCGTTCGAGAGCAGGTTTAGCAGGATCTGACGAACACGCGTCCCATCAGTCTGCACGATAGTGCGCTTCTCGAGTCCGGAAACGCGGAGCTCGATCTCCTGCCTCTCTGCCGTCGGCCGCACAGTAGCCGCTACCTCGCGGATCAGCGCCCGGAGATCCGCGCCGCGGAAGTCGAGCTCCAGCTGGCGGGCCTCAATGCGGCTGAGATCGAGAAGATCAACGACCAGTCGGTGCAGCTGTTGTGCACCCTCGGAGGCATAGCTGGCGCCTTCCCGGACCCGCCCATCCGCGTGGTCGGTGAGCTTTCGGAGTCGGTCGGTCCAGCCGACGACGCCGGCGGCGGCGTTCTTGATCTCGTGGTTGACGATGGCGAGGAACTGGCTGCGCTGTTCCGCCAGTTCCGCGTTTTCCACGGCGACGGCTGCCTGAGCGGCCAGAAGCTCGGCCAGCTCCTCATCTTCGGCGCTGAACTCGTCGGCACCGATCTTTTCGGTCAGGTAGAGGTTGCCGAACACGCGGTTCCCGATGCGGATCGGCACTCCGAGGAGCGAGCGCATCGACGGATGCCCCTCGGGGAACCCTGCGAAGTCACCGTGCTGCTGCACTTCGCGCATACGGACCGTCTGCACGTCCCGCAGCATGATTCCGAGGGTGCCGCCGCCCGTCGGCCAGCGCCCGATACGGATCACGGTTTCCGGGTCGATCGCCGAGTGGAGGAAGCGGGCCAGCGACTTGCCAGAGCTATCGAGGACACCCAAAGCTGCGTAGCGGGCCTTGATTACCTCGCGGGCCGAGTCGACCAGCGTCTGCAGGACCTCGTCAAGCGAGAGCCGGCTGTTGAGTGCCCTGCCGGCCCGGATCAGCGCCTGTAATCGCCGCATGTTGTCGTCCTGAGCGGCACGCAGCGCCGTGAGCTCCTCTAGACGCCTCTGCTCGGTCTCGAAGATGTGTGCGTTGTGGAGTGCGATTGCACCCTGGGCGGCCAGCGCCTCCAAGATCTCCGCGTCGGCTTCTGTGAATTCTCTCTCCTGGGTGGAGTTAAAGCCGAAGATCGTGCCCAACGGCTCATCGCCGTAGTAGAGTGGCGAGATGACCTCCTGCCGAACACCGAGCTTGGTGGCCATAGCTCGATCGGCCCGCTCGTCCGCCATTACGTCGTTAATAAGAAAGGTACGACGCTCGGTGATCGCGATGCCGTTGAGGCTACCCTCTAGGGAGAGGGATTCGCCGAGTCCGATGCTCGCGTCGGGGCTCGTAGCCACGACTCTCAGGCAGGGAAAGCCGTCCGGCCCGCAGTCATGACACATCTCAGTCATCACCGCTGACTCGGCATTGAGCAAGCGGGCGGCGTGCGTACAGATCTGTGCGAGGATCTCTTCGTGGGCGAGCGACGCGCTTACAGCGCGACTGACCTCGACTAGAGCACGGAGTCTATCTTCGTGTGTGCGAGTAGCGTTCTTCATTCAGGGCCACTGGCACCTTCGGTCTCATACCTTTTGAGTTTGCGGTAGAGGGTCCGCCGGTCGATGCCGAGAATCTCGGCCGCCTCGGTCTTCTTCCAGCGCACGCTTTCCAGTACCCGGAAGATATACTCTCGCTCCAGATCTTCAAATGTCCAGCGCTTTCTCTGGGCCTCGTCGAGGATGCTCGCGCCGCCGTCCTGCTCCTCGGCGTCCGACGGCAGCTCGAAGCCGATGGTCGCGCTGCCGCCGCTGGCGTGCAGAACCACAGCGCGCTCGATGAAGTTCTCCAGCTCGCGGACGTTGCCCGGCCACTGATAGGTCATCATCCGGTCGAGGGTCCGGGCCGGCAGCTTGGGTGCTTCGATCGTGTACAGCTCGCAGTACTTCTGCAGAAAGAAATTCGAGAGGAGCGGGATGTCCTCGGCTCGCTCTCTCAATGGAGGGACGTCGATGGGGAAGACGTTGAGCCTATAGTAGAGGTCCTCCCGGTAGTTGCCTTCTGCCACCCGCTTCTTCAGGTCGAGGTTCGTCGCGGCGACCAGGCGGATGTTGACCGGTATCGGCTGCCGGCCGCCCACCCGCATGATCACGTACTCCTGCAGGACACGAAGCAGCTTCGGCTGCAGCGACATCGACATGGTGCTGATCTCGTCGAGGAAGACCGTTCCTCCGGAGGCTTCCTCGAACAGCCCCTTCTTGTTCTGAATCGCGCCGGTGAAGGCGCCCTTCATGTGGCCGAACAGCTCAGACTCGAGCAGGTTCTCGGGGATGGCGGCGCAGTTAATCGGCATGAAATGTTTGTTCGCCCGATTGCTCGCCTCGTGGATGGCACGCGCCACCAGTTCTTTACCCGTACCAGTTTCGCCGGTGACCAGCACCGT
>JBDHKT010000318.1:0-5141 GCA_039586255.1 Gemmatimonadota bacterium
CGGTATGGTGCGTCCTATCGGCTCGGGCCTGGAAGGCGTGGAGCTCAGCACGGCAACAGATACGTCGCCCGCCGAGCCGGTGACGCATCCACTGAAGCGCCAGTACGCAGGGGGAGCTTTCACCGTCCGTGGCTTCGGTCAGAACCTGCTGGGCCCGCTTACCCTGCTGGCGAACCGCAACGACCTGCAGGCCTGTAACCCAGACGATCCGCTGGTCACAGACAGAAATACGTGGGTCTGCGACCCTGAGGATGCGGGGTTGACCTCGAACCAGGCCTTCCCACGGCCGGTGGGGGGTGAGAACTCCGTCGTGGCAAACCTGGAGCTTCGGTTTCCCTTCGCGGCCGGTCGCTGGATCTGGGTGGCGTTCGTCGACGTGGGGAGGGTCTGGAGCGCTGACGCTGAGGTAAGTGGTGGGGACCGAATAGCCTGGTCGCCCGGGGTCGGGATCCGCTATCAGAGCCCTGTGGGACCTCTGCGCTTAGACATAGGTTACAATACAAGTGGAGCCGCGAATTATCCGGTGATCAGCGAACTGGTGGACGAGAACGGGCAGGCGTTCCTCGTGCAGCTCGGGGACGTGAACGATGAAGCGCACCATTTTACTTACGATCCGTATGAAGGTACCGGCTTGCGGGGGTTCCTGAACCGCCTGCAGCTGCACTTCTCGATAGGACACGCGTTCTAGTGACCTGGAAAGAGCGACTGATCGGTATCCCGCTGGCCTTGGCCGGGGCGGTTCTGCTCGTGGCCACGGCCTCCGGCATGATGTTCACCCGAACCGATTGGGGCCGTGAACGCGTGCGCCAATTCGCACTCGAGAAGCTCAATGACGCGATCGCCGGTCGGGTCGAGATTGACGAGGTACTCGAAGGTGATCTGCTGCGGACGGTGCGGATGGCGGGTGTGCGGATCTTCGAACCCGACGGGAGTGAGTTTGCCCGCATAGACACTGTTGCGGTCCACTACCGCTGGTCCGATTTCTTGCTCGGCAACATCACGTTTCCCAAGGTCACCCTAATCGGTCCGGTCGCCAACCTGAGGGCGACCCGCGGTGAAGGTTGGAACTTCGAGCAGGTATTCAGCGGGCGCGGTGTCGGTCCGGCCGATAGCGCGACGGCTCCTGATGAGGGCGGTCGCGGGCGCAGGGTCGTGTTGCGCGAAGTTGCGATTCGATCGGGGGATGTGACGCTAAGATTCCCGTGGGATCCGAGGCCGGGCAGTGATCCCGACTCGTCCGCCTGGCACGTTGAAGAGGTGGATGGCCGGTGGGAGCGCGTCGTAAAGGTCGAGCGACTCAATGCTGCCCTGCCTACGGCACGGGTCGCTGCCCCGAGGGGACAGACCCGCCTCTTTCAGGTCTCCCAGTTGAGCGGTAAAGCGACGGTCATAAGGGATGCGTTCGAGATAGAGCAGTTACGTGCCGACCTGGAGGTGCTGGGCGATACGTTGTTCTTCGACGTCTGGGAAGCCGATCTGCCTGACTCGCGCATCTTCGGTGAGGGGTGGGTCACGCTCACCGGTGAACTCCGCTACGACATGGCGCTGCGCGGTGACCCGGTGACCACCGCCGATCTCTGGTGGCTGATCCCGCAATTGCCGCCCGGCGTTGCCAATCTGGATTTCCGTTACGCGAGCCTGCCGGGCGGCATCCTCTTGGAGGCGCAGAACGCTCGCTGGGAGTCGCCTGATGCGACGGCATCCGGTAGGTACGCGATGACACTTCGCGATCGGCCGGACGGCCTCGAGTTCGACGACGTGGATCTCGAGGTGGAGCGGGCGCACAGCACGCTCATCGCTTCGCTCACTGGATGGGAGCCGCCCCTGCACGGCGAGCTGGCCGGCCGCGTTCGGCTCGACGGGCCGCTTTCCGAGCTGCAGGTCGACGGCGACGTACGGATCACCCGCGACGAGACGGCGGCAGCTTCCCACGTTATGGCACTTGGGACGGTCCATGCCAATCTCGGCGCTCTGGGCGCTGAGGAGTTGGAGGTTCATTTCGACACCCTCCAGCTGGATCTGGTTCGCGCTTTCGTGCCGGGTCTGGCCGTGCGAGGGCAGGTTGCCGGCAGCGCCTCGGCGGATGGGCGCCTCGCCGACGGGATGGCCGTTTCATTCGACGTCGAGCAGAGCGACTCTGAGCGGACCTCGAACCGGCTGGCCGGAGGCGGCACGATAACGGCGGACGGCGACGCGCCGATGCTTCTCGACGTGCGGGTGGACGGTGATCGGGTTTCGCTCACCACGCTCGCAGCGTACTACCCGGCGATTCCTTTCCGCGGTGATTACAGAGGGGATTTCGTCGCCGTCGGTTCTCTCGACGACCTCCACATCGAGGCCGGTCTGGGCGGTGCCGAAGATTCGCTGGCCGCCATACTGGACCTGCAGCTGGTCGGAGGTCCGCCGCGCTATAGCGGTTCCGTACAGGGCTGGCGCGTTGGGCTCCCCGAATTTCGACGCGGCCTGCCGCAGTCGGATCTCGACTTTCAGATCGAGTTCGAGGGCGAGGGGATCGAGCTGGCGGAAGTAGTGGCGACTGGTCGCGCCAGCGTCTCAGCTTCGTTCGTTGGCGGCGTGCGCCTCGAGTCGGCGACCGCGGAGCTGCGGGTGGCCGATGGTCGACTGCTGGTCGATACCTCCGTCGTCGCAGCGGAGTTCGGCGAGCTTCACACCTCCGGCGCACTGAGCCTGTCGCGAGGGGTGACGGACAGCCTCCGGTTCGAGCTGCGGGCCGACAGCCTCGCCGCCCTCGACCCCGTGCTGTTCCCCGCGTTCGATCGGCTGCCCCTACCAACGGTGGCAGCGGGCGCACCGGGCGCGACGGCGCAGCCGGGCGACGTGCCGGGGCTTAAAGGCTCGGCCCGCGTCGTCGGCTGGCTCGTGCGAGACTCGGGTTACTTCGCCGTGCGCGGCAGCGCCGATGCCGAGCGGGTCATGTATCGTGACCTGCGGGCCGACAGCCTGCGAATCCACGGATTCGACATCGGCGAGAGCAACGGACATTTCATCGCCGGGGGCGCGGTCTCGGTAAGCGGCGCCGGCTTCGGCGAGATTCGGTTCGATAGGCTGGAGGCACGCGGCGGCCTGAGCGACTCGCTGCTGAACGTCGAGTTCGAGGTCAGCAAGCCCGGCGCGGCGGCCGCCGGTCGTGGCTGGGCCAGCCTCGGGAAACTGGAGCAGACGATAGGCGTGGATTCCCTGTCGCTGACCCTGAGGGGTGCTCGCTGGGATCTCGTCGAGCCAGCGGAGGCCTACTTCGAGGACTCGGGCGCCCTAGCCGTGCGCGACCTCGAGCTGACCGGTTTGGCGCGCCGGGTCTCGCTCGAGGGGTCGGTGGGAGTGTCCGGTCCGGTTTCCCTCAGTGCCGACGTCTCAGGTCTCAGCCTGGAGAACCTGGCGGTGCTCTGGCCGGACAGCCTCGATATTGCTGGCCAGGTGGACATGCATCTGGAGCTCTCTGGAACGGTCCGCGATCCCGAGACTGCTGGGCACGTTTGGCTACGAGAGCGGCGAGCTGTCCACGGATGCTTCGATGTGGGAGGATACGAGACAGCAGGTCCGGCTGCACGGCACTTTGCCGCTCGACCTGGAGCTGCCCAGCTTCCGTATCCAGACGCCGGAGCGGCCCATCGACCTGACCTTCGAGGGCGACAGCGTGCCGCTCACTCTCATCACGTTGCTCACCGATCAGGTGACCGATATCCAGGGCCACGCCAGAGCGGCGGTTCACGTCGGCGGTACACCCGAGGCCATCGACCTTCAGGGCCCGATGACGGTGGTGAACGGCGGCTTCTGGATCCCCAGGAGCGGTATCACCTACGAGGGGCTGGAAGGCGAGCTGCATTTCCACGGCGTCCAGATGGAGCTCGACAGTGTTGCAGTGCGCGCCGTGCAGGGAGGGAGCGGTACTCTCACAGGTTCGGTCAGCTTCGCCGACCTTGGCAACCCGGAGTTCGATCTCCGATTGAGCGCCGTGGAGCTGGTTGGCTACGACCAGTTCGACGCCCGTGTCGTGGCATCGGGCAACGTCATGTTGGAAGGTCTGTATGACAGGCCGCTTATCACAGGTTACCTGTCGGTAGTGAGCGGCGTGCTGTTTGTCGAGGAGATCGGACGTCAGGCCGAGATCATCGACCCGTTCGAGGAACTCAGGGGTAACCTGGCCCTGTTGGACAACGTATTCGCACTTGAAACGACGTTGGGTCCTCGTACGGGCAATCGGTTCCTCGACAACCTCGTTATCGATCTGACCCTCGTGCTCGAGCGTGATACGTGGTTGCGGTCCGAGGACATGAACGTCGAGATCGCCGGCAACCTGACGCTCTATCAGGATCGGGCGCAGGACATCCTGAGGATGTCTGGGATGCTCCAGGCGGTGCGCGGCGAGTACTGGTTCTTCAACAAGCGGTTCGCGATCGTCGAGGGGACCATCGAGTTCGTCGGCGAGCCGGCCATGAACCCGAACCTGAGGATCAAGGCGCTCTATACTGTACGGACGCAGAAGCAGCCTATCGACATCCAATTGATCATAGGCGGGACCCTGGAGGAGATGACGCTCGCTCTCGAGAGCGAAGCCCAGCCTCCGATTCCCGAATCGGACCTGCTCTCGTACCTCCTCTTCGGCAGGCCCTCCTACGAGCTCACGCGGACCAGCGAGGAAAGTAACCTTCTGCAGGATGCCACGCGGGGCGTGCCTCAGGCGTTCGTCGGCTACGCGCTGGGCTCGCTGCTCGTTGGCGAATCGTTCATCTCCTACGTCGAAGTCAGCCGCAATCCCATCACCCCGGTCGCCGAGGGCGAGTACCGGAGCGGCACCGGCCCGGCGCTGGCTGCCACCCAGGTGGAAGTGGGCTGGTACCTGGCGCCCACCGTCTTCGTCAGCGTCGCCCAGCACCTGGTCGGTGCTGTGCGACCGACGGTGCGGCTCGAGTGGCGGTTGGATGTCAGGTTCACTCTGCGTGGCGTCACAGAACCACGCTTCGGGCGCGAGGGGACACTCTTCTACGGCGGGCCGGGCACCGACCTGGAGCAATCGATCGGCCTCTTCCTCTTCTACGGATGGGCGTACTGACCGGTAGTCGGTAGTCAGTAGTCGGTGGTCAGTAATGCCGAACGTCCTGTGTTGACCTCCCGGGGGGTGG
>JBDHKT010000615.1:0-1343 GCA_039586255.1 Gemmatimonadota bacterium
TAGCGTTTACGCCATCTCGCCCCTGGGGCGGCCACTGGGGGCTTCCATAACCCAGAGGGGCACGCTCTTGAGGTGCCGCTCGTCGATCTTGACCTCGAAGGAGTAGTCGCCGGGCCCGGGGAAGCTGATGCCGCTGAGACCCATTATGACGTGGGGCTTGATGGGCCTACCGGGAGGTCCGCCGGGGACCTTCAGGGGGCCTTCGGCCTTGAAGAGCTGGGCGCCATCGGCGTCCATGAGACGGATCTCCAACTCGTGAGCGCCCTGATCGGTGAAATCGGCGCGGACGCGGAGGACGAAGACCATGGCGGCGTGCCGGAAGGGGAACTCGCGAGCCCAGATGGTATCGAAGACCCCGAGGATATTGAGTTTTCCCTCCTGGCTGACGTTGGCAGCGTCAGCGACGACGGCGAGGTCTACCTCCATCGGGGCCGGCTCCGTGGTGGAATCAGCTCTTAGGGGCGCTTTCCGCCGCTCTTCGACTGGGAAGAGGAGCCGAAGTTGCGCTGCAGCGGGCCGAAATGGCGCTCCAGTGGGCCGAAGTGGCGTTCCAGCGGCCCGAAGTTGCTCTGGATCGCGCCGAAGTGCCTTTGCAGGGGCCCGAAGTGCCGTTCTTCCACAGCGCCTTCGGTGGGCGGCACGGTTGGGATTACCATCCGACCGTCAGAAAGACGCACGCAGTTGGCGAGCACGCAGGACGCAGCCCTTCGGTTGACTGCCACCGCGGATCAAGCCGTTGGGCTCTTTGCGAAGGACGCAGTCCCGCTGTCCCCGCGAGTTCTGAGCCCTCTGCTGGGCACCGGCGACCTGAGCGGTCCCGGCCATCAGCGAGCCAGCCAGTACGATTGTCGCTGCCGTTCGAAGAATCATGTGTGCAAGCTAGGAGGTTCCGCGGCCGACTACAAGCGAGCCGTCGCTTCCCGGCCCCAGCCGGGTCGACGGCCGTCTATTGGGGCTGTTCCTGGAGCGCGGCGACGAGCGAGTCGACGTTTGGGAGGGCGCCGCGATAGCCGATGTAGCGGGCGATCCGGGAGAGCGGCGGCCAGTCGTAGGGATCGATCGTGTAGGCGACGCGGAGGTTCCCTTCACCGCCGCCCCGGACACCGATCATGCGCTGTACCAGGGCCTGGCTCTTGAGCGCGCCCACGTCATCCCGGTGGCCGTAGAAGAGATCGTCGTAGGTGAGCGCCGCCTCGCTTTGGCGGCCGGCCCACGTGTGTCGATCGGCCAGAACCCGCAGGCGCTCGCGCTCCGTGAGTCTTTCGCTGAAGCGCCAGGCGCTCTCCAGAGCGTTTCGTGCGGCCGTCCGCTGGCCGTTGAGCGCGTACGCCTGAGCGAGCAGG
>JBDHKT010000615.1:1384-2041 GCA_039586255.1 Gemmatimonadota bacterium
CGAGCGCGAAGGTCGAATCGCGGGCGGCGGCCTGCCTTGCGGCGGCGATCGCCTGGGGATAGCGCCCGGCATAGTAGTGCTGGCGCGCCCGCGCGAATGCGTCGAGCGCCGACGCCGACGTGGAGAGCGCCTGAGTTGGAGGTACGCTGGCCTCGATCTCATCACCGGGCTCACCAAGACGACGGCGGACCGTGCGGGTTAGACCCGCCAGCGTCTCCAGCGTGTTCGACTCGCTCGACACTTCGGCCGCTACGCCGTACAGCGTGTCACCCGCCGGGTTGAACACCTGGAGGGTCACGCTGTCGACCGCCTCGTAACGCGTGACCCGGCCTGCAAGGACCGCCGTAAAACCTACCGACCCGGCCAGGGTCAGCGCGTCCGCCAGTGGCAGCGCCTCCGACGCCAGGCCCGCCGTTCTCCGCTGTGCGATCAGCGCCCGCTCGCGGGGGACGACATTGTAGTAGCGTGCCTGGATCAGGTCGGCTTCGAGCAGCACGCCGCGCGTCGCGGCCGTGGCACCGTCGGCGGTCGCCGCAGCTCCTTCTCCTTCGGGGCCCACGATCTCGACGTCGGCCAAGAGCAACCACTGACCGGACTCCTCCAACAGCGGTCCGGAGAGCATCTCGGCGATCCTCGAGACACCGGTCTCGACGAAAG
>JBDHKT010000319.1:0-3474 GCA_039586255.1 Gemmatimonadota bacterium
CGCCTCCAGCCCCTGCCCGATCCCGGCGACGCACCCGTCGACCAGCAACAGGTCGAGCGTTTTGTCGAGCTTCTGGGACGGGTCGACGACGCGGCCGCCCCGCAGCAGGACCGGCCGGCTCACGATCGGTTCTCCATCTTCGCTGCCTCCGCCCGCTCGGGCGAGCCGCCGGCGAGCAGGTAAAGAACCGCCATCCGGACGGCAACGCCGTTGGTCACCTGCCGGAGGATCACCGAATGCGGCCCGTCGGCGACGTGTGAATCGATCTCTACACCGCGGTTCATCGGGCCGGGGTGCAGGATGAGTATGTCGCGGGGCGCTTTCTCGAGTCGCGCTACCGAGATGCCGAAGAAGCGGTTGTACTCGCGCAGCGACGGGATGTACCCCCCCTTCATCCGCTCGAGCTGCAGGCGCAGGACGTTGAGGACCTCCGCCCACTCGATCGCTTCCTCGACCCGCTTGAATACCTGCACGCCGAGCTCCTCGATCCCGTGCGGTATCAGGGTCGGCGGCCCGCAGACCGCGACCTCCGCGCCCAGCCTGGTGAGCCCATAGATGTTGGAGCGCGCGACCCGCGAGTGAAGTATGTCGCCGACGATGCAGACGCGGCGGCCCTCGATACCACCCATGTGATCACGGATCGTCAACATGTCGAGGAGGCCCTGCGTCGGGTGCTCGTGCTGCCCGTCGCCGGCGTTGATCACGTTCGACGGGATCCTATCGGCCAGGAAGAGGGCGGCGCCCGACGAGCCGTGGCGCATCACGACCATATCGATCCGCATCGCCTCGAGGTTGCGCGCCGTGTCGACCAGACTCTCACCCTTCACGATCGACGAGCCCGTGCCCGAGATGTTGACCGTATCGGCGGAGAGCCGCTTCTCGGCAAACTCGAAGGAGACTCGTGTGCGTGTGGAGGGCTCGTAGAAGAGGTTGACGATCGTCTTACCGCGCAGTACTGGAACCTTCTTGATGGGCCGCTCGCTGATCTCTTTGAAGGGCTCGGCCACATCGAGGATCGTACTGATCTGATCGACGCTCAACCCTTCGAGGCCCGTGAGGTCTTTTCCGAACTCTACCGTTTTAGTCACCCCTATTCCGTTTTCCGCAGTTCCACTGCGAGCCGGCCGTCTTCCTCCGGTACGAGCACGGCTACGTCCTCGGCCGGCGTGACCTCGAAATGGCGGCCGACGAAATCGGGCTGGATCGGCAGCTCGCGGCCGCCGCGATCGACCAGCACGCAGAGATAGATGCGCGCCGGCCGGCCGAAATCGGCGAGGTGATCCATCGCCGCCCGCGCTGTTCGGCCCGTATAGCACACGTCGTCGACGATGACGACGGCGCGACCTTCGATGTCGGCTGGAATATCGCTGGAGCCAATGACGGGACGGGGACCGATGACGCTCAGGTCGTCCCTGTACAACGTAATGTCGAGGGTCCCGAGCGGGATCTTCTGCTCCTCGCTCTTCTCGATCTCCTCGGCAATGAGATCCGCCAGCTCGACACCGCGACGGTGAATCCCGACCAGGATCAGCCCCTGGGTCCCGGCGTTCCGCTCGACGATCTCGCGGGCCATGCGGGCGACGGCTCGCCGCACGGCTCGCTCGTCCATGACTACCGCGTTCGGTTCCGTATGCAAGCTCTCCCCTTACCCCCACTCCCTGGCGGGCCGCCGGGAGTATAGCAGCCAAACAGCCGCAGTGTCAACGTTTTAGGGCGTCGGCGCGGCCGGCTGGGCGGCCTCTTCGCCCGCCCCCTCCCCTGCTTCGACCTTATCCATGGTGATCCCCGTAAACCCGTAGAATATCGAGACCAACGGATTCAACAGGTTCATGAAGGCGTACGGCAGGTAGGCCAGCGGGTAGACACCCAGGGTGGCCCACATGAAGGCCCCGCAACTGTTCCACGGGATGAGAGGCGATGTCAGAGTGCCCGAGTCCTCCAGGGCACGGGACAGGTTTTTGGGATGGAGCCCCTGCTTGTCGAACGCGTTCTTGTACATCCGGCCGGGGATGACAATCGCGATGTACTGATCCGACGCCACGGCATTCATCCCGATGCAGCTCAGTACGGTCGTGGTGATGAGGGAGCCGGTTCCCCTGACCAACTTGAGCAGCGAGCGGGCGATGGCCTCGAGCATCCCCGTGCGTTCCATGATGCCGCCGAACGCGAGGGCGCAGATGATGAGCGCCACGGTCTCCATCATGCTCATGAGGCCGCCCCTCGACAGCAGGTCGTCCACACTCGCAACGCCCGTGTTGGAGACGAATCCGGAGTGAGCGGCGGCTATCACATCGGCCAGCGAGCCGCCCTGCGTCGCCATCGCGAAGATGCCGCCGAGGACCGTGCCGCCCAGCAGAGCTGGCAGCGGCTTGATCTTCTTCACCACCATGACGATCACGAGCAGCGGCGGAAGCAGCAGCAGCGGATGGATGAAAAAGTTGGACTGCATGGTGGCGAGCATGGCGTCGATCTGCTGGGCCTCCATCGCCCCACCCGCATACCGCATCCCCAATAGCGCGTAGAGAATCAGGGCGATTATGTAACCCGGCACGGTTGTGTAGACCATGTGTCGGATGTGAGTGAACACGTCCGTCCCCGCCATGGCCGGTGCCAGATTGGTCGTGTCCGACAGAGGAGACATCTTGTCGCCGAAGTAGGCGCCCGAGATGATGGCGCCGGCGACCATCGGTAACGGTATCGACATTGCCGCGCCGACCCCGATGAGCGCCACTCCCACCGTCCCCGCAGTCGACCAAGATGAGCCGGTGCCGAGGGAGACGATGGAGCAGATGATCAGCGTGGCGACAAGGAAGATCCCGGGGGAGAGGACCTTGAGCCCGTAGTAGATCATCGACGGCACCACACCGCCCTGGATCCATGTCCCGATCATCGTGCCGACCACCATGAGGATCAGTATGGCACCCATCGCCAGGTTGATCCCGTGCACCATCCCCGCCTGCACGTCATCCCAAGGGACTTTGTTGGCCACCGCGACGCCGGCAGCCACCGCCGCGGCGAAGATCAAGGGCATATGAGGGGGCAGCTTGTAGACACTGATGACGAGCGCGAGGGCGCCAATCAGGAAGATCACGGGGACCAAGGCCACGCTCAGACGGATCTCTCTCTTCCCCCCTGTTTCGCTCATCCGGGAAATGTCTCCTGTGAGATTATCTCGCGGGCTTCAGCGGTCCTTAAACACCTCGTGACCGCGGTTGGTGCCCGATCACCCGCTGCTGACGGCGACGTGCAGCCTGCATTAGCCGGGTAAGCTATGCCGCGGGGCCGGGCATGGAAACCCGGCAGGTGCAGATGTCAGACACAATATCCAATATCCGACATTCATTGATCAGATGTTCAAGTTCTTCTCAGCTGGCAAGTTCCAAGGTCCAATCATCGACACCCAACGTGAAGGACTCCTTGGATGTCGATCATTGGGAGTTGGCTCTTGGGTCTTGAGAGCCACTTGGTGATCTG
>JBDHKT010000320.1:0-3470 GCA_039586255.1 Gemmatimonadota bacterium
ACCTGCGCTCGAACGAGGCGATCACGGTCCCCGGCGACGTCTTCAACTACATCGTGCCGTACCCGTTCTGGCTGCGGGCGCTGCCGGCGGCGGAGCACGCGATCACCCGCAACCTGAACAGCCTGTTCCTGCCCTGGGCCAGCTCGCTCGATACGCTCCAGACACTGGGCGGCCGCAGCTTCACCCCGCTGTTCACGAGCAGCGAGGCTGCCGGCGTGCAGCAGGGGACGTTCGAGATCCGGCCCGATGTCGACCCTTATTACAACCCGGCCGACCTTCGCCCCCAGCTGCTCGCCGTCGCGGTGGAGGGTGCGGTGGGCGCCGTCCAGGTCCCGGTGCCACCACCGCCCGAGCCCGAAGTCACCGATAGCGCCGGGGCCGACACGACAACGACGCCATTCGACGCCGGCACCAACGGCGGCGGGGAGGCGCAGACCCAGGAGCAACCGCCGGCCGAGACGACGCCGCGAGTTCTCGGGACACAGGTGCAGGAAGGGCCGCCTACCGGGCGCGTCGTCGTCGTCGGCGATGCCGATTTTCTTACCGACGCGTTCGCCCGGAACGCGACGGAGAACCTGATCTTCGCGCTCAACGCCATCGACTGGCTGACACAGAGCGACGCCTTGCTGTCCATCCGCTCGAAGCAGCGCACGCCGCGGCCACTCGTCTTCGAGTCGGACACCACCAAACAGGCGGTGAAGTACCTCAACCTGATCGGTGTGCCGCTACTCTTCGTCCTGCTTGGCACGGTACGGCTGATGCGGCGGCGCGGAATGACTAGACGGACTTACGGACAATGAGCGATCGGCTACTCAAGAGACTGGTCGGTATTCTGGCCGTGCTGGTGGTCGCTTGGGCCCTGGCCCGCTTCGTCGGCGGCCTCGGCGGTCCGGCGGCAGCGCCCTTCGACCTGGCGGCGGTCGCGGCGTCCGAGCTCGACAGCGTGGTGGTCGCTGGCGCAGAGGACACGGTTCGCTTGCTGGCGGGCGACGGCTGGACGGTGAACGGCCATCAGGGGGCGGCGGACGTCGAGGGTTCGCTGACGGGGGCGCTGGAGCAGGCGCAGGTCGGCGGCCTGGTGGGCCGCAACCCAGAGAACCACGAGCGGCTCGGTCTCACGCGGGCGACGGGCCGCCGCCTGACCGTCTACTCCGGCGGGACCGCCCGGCTCTCGCTCATCGTCGGCAGGCGCGGCCGCGCCGTCGGCCAGGTGTACGTGCGCCGCGAAGGCGAGGACGAGGTCTACACGCTGCAGGGCACGCTGGTCAGCCTGGTGAGCCGCGGCGTCGACGATTGGCGCGACAAGGAGATCATTCAGGCGGATCGCGATCTGGTCGAGCGCATCGAGTTCATCTATCCCGCCGACTCGTTCGCCCTCGCACGCGATACCTCCGGCTGGCACCTGGAACCGTCGGGCGCCGCCGCCGACGAGAATATCGTGGCGGGGCTGCTGAGCATCCTCTCCGGGCTCCTGGCCACCAGCTTCGTCGACGAACCGGTGGCCGACACGCTGACCTGGGAGCCGCCATCGGGCCGCCTGCGGCTCGTGGGCCCCGACGGCATGGCGATGGGCGAGCTGATCTTCCTCGAGCGCGAGGAAGTGGGCTTCTACGTGCGGCGCGCCGGCTCGCCGGTGGTCTATACGATCGGCTCGCACACGGGCGGACAGCTGTTGAAGCGGGAAGACGGGTTTGGGAGTTAGGGATTCGGGGATTCGGGGGTTCGGGGATTCGGGGATTAGTTGACCGTTTTTGGGGCCTCGGATAGATTCCACCCGCTTCCGGGGGCGTAGCTCAGCTGGCTAGAGCGCCACGTTGACATCGTGGAGGTCACAGGTTCAAGTCCTGTCGCCCCCACTCTCGGTGAGCGGTGGACGGTGAGCGGTAGGCGGTGGATCTTCGTTGCGTCTTCCGATTAGCGACCGTCTACTGCCTACCGCTTACCGCCTACCGAAATTGGGGCCGTAGCTCAGTTGGGAGAGCGCCTGGATCGCACCCAGGAGGTCAGGGGTTCGAGCCCCCTCGGCTCCACTTCCTTCCAATCCATACTTCATCTATCCGTAAGCAGGCGCGCTTCTGGGCTACCCTGGCGGCATCGAGGAGTAATGAGCATGTATGATGCCCCAGTCGCCATCCTTCTTCAGGAAGACAAAGGTCACTCTGCTTTTCGTGGGTTCCTCGAAATCCAAGTCCTGGATGGCAGTGGCATACGCGACGTCTGGTGCTAGGAAGTACACTTTTGTTTCCGTGAATTCCACGTAGTAGTCACCGGGACGGAAGTGCGCAAACACCGACTCGAGGGTTTGCTTTGCGATCTCGGCTCCAAACGGCTCCGGTATCCAATCCTCGATCTCGGAGAATCTCGCATCCTCCAGCCAGTGCAGGGACAAGGCCCGCGCCGCCTCGCCTAGGTTCACTGCGGCCTGCAATTCTCTTACGATGCTGAGGATCGCTCGAGTCTCGTCCGGTAGTGGTGTGGTCTCCCCGCGGTTCTCTTGGGTCCGGGCACAAGAACTTTGAAACAGGAGAAGACAAGCGCTGATCGCGATGAGAATCACGCGCATAGCGGAACCTCCTGAGAGCGGAATGACGGTGGTCTCGTTCGACTCAGGATTCGTGTGGGGTGAGCTCGAACCAGACGGAGCCGTCGGGGTCTTCGTGCTTTGTGAGGCGGCATCCGCGGTCACACCTGGGACAGGTCACGACCTTCGTGGGGAAGGGGTCATCGACCTCGACCATCTCGCCGCAGCCCCAGGGGCAAGAATACATGTCCGACATCTTAACGTCCCTCCATTTGCAGCCCGCATCGTCGCGACGGTAGCGCGCTCACCTTTTGGAGCGCGGCACACCTCTCCTCAAGTAACGGAGCTGATCGCTGGGCGCCAGCACCAGCATGACGTCGCCGTACTGGAACGCGTAGTCGGGGTCGGGTGCCGTGTCGAGGGTCTCGTCGCCGGTGCCGGTGGTCCGCTTGATCATCAGCACGCTGGCCCCGAAGTCCTGCCGGATGTTGAGGTCGCGTATCGTCCGTCCAACGAAAGGCCCGGGCACCGGGATCTCGGCGACCACGGCGTCGTGGGCAGCCGGTACCGACTCGACCCCGCCCTCCTGGCCCACCGCGGAGGCCATGCTGCCGGCCATGTCGCGCTTGAAGATCTCGGTGTTGTAGCGCGCGATGACATCTTCGGGCCAGATGACGCCCGCCAGCCGTCCGTTCTCAAGTACCGGCACCTCGCCGCGGTAGGCGACCAGCATCCGCATCACATCGGCCAGTGAGTCGGTAGGCGACACCTTCGGGAAATCGGCCTCGACCATGACGTCCTCGGCGATGATCAGAGCCTCCATCGAGCCCGGGTCTTTCATGATCGGGCGGATCTGATCGACCTTGACGATCCCCTCCAGCACGCCTTCGTCGTCGGTGACGAAAAGCGGGCTGCCGGGATGGTCGATGAACTTCGAGATGAGGGCCAG
>JBDHKT010000321.1:0-3465 GCA_039586255.1 Gemmatimonadota bacterium
CGGTCGGCCAGCGCGAACGCTTCGCCGGGGTCGTGGGTGATGAGCACGATGGCCGGCGCCGCGCGACGGACGATACGCTCCAGATCGGCGAGCAGTCGGCGGCGCACCGTGACATCGAGGTCGGCGGTGGGCTCGTCGAGGAATAGGATCTCGGGCTCCAACGCCAGCGCCCGCGCCAGAGCCACGCGCTGCGCTTCGCCGCCGGAGAGCCCATCGACCGGCGCGTCTTGCAGCCCGGCGATGTCGAGCGTCTGGAGCGCCGCCTGCACCCGGGCGCGCCGCTCGTCCGCCGGAACGCGTCGCGCCTTGAGGCCGAACTCGACGTTCTGGGCGACGGTCCCGCGCCACAGGTAGGGCCGCTGCAGCACCGCGGCCGCGGCGCGGCGCAGCTCGCGATCGTCCTTCGCCACTTCGCGTCCTATATATAGGACTTTGCCGCCGTCGGGCGCCTCGAGCGCGGCGAGCAGGCGCATCAGCGTCGACTTGCCGGCACCGTTGGGGCCGAGCAGCGCCAGCACCTCGCCGGCCCGCACCTCGATCGACTCGACGTCGACGACGACGCGTCCGTCGTAGGAGCGTTTCAGGTCCCGGCCCTCGAGCAGCGGCTCGCGCCGCGCACCTTCCATCACGCCTCCCTCAGCTCGTGAGCGGCCGCCGCCGGCGCGGCCCCGCCTGCTGGATGCGGGTGATGAACGCGTTGGCGGCGAAGGCGATGGCGAGCAGGATGAGGCCGAGCGCCATCGCGGTGGCGAAGCGACCGCGCCGCGTCTCCAGCACGATCGCCGTCGTGATCACCCGCGTCTCGCCGTGCACGTTGCCGCCCACCATCATCACCGCGCCGACCTCTGAGATCACCGCGCCGAACCCGGCGGCCACCGCCGCCATCAGCGACAGGCGCGCCTCGCGCAGGTGGAGCAGCAGCGCCTGCCAGCGGCCGGCGCCCAGCGCCCGGGCCTGCAGCCGCAGCTCCGGCGGCACCGACTGGACGGCGGCCAGCGTGATCGCGGCGACGTAGGGCGCGGCGAGCACGAACTGGGCGGCGATCATGGCGCTGGGCGTGTAGAGCCAGCCCAGCGCGCCCAGCGGTCCCTGGCGCGACAGCAGGATGTAGACGAACAGGCCGACGACGACGGGCGGCAGCGCCAGCCCGGTGTTGACCAGCGCGACGGCGATCCCGCGCCCCGGGAAGCGGGCCAGTCCCAGCCAGGTGCCGAGCGGGATCCCGATGATCAGGCCGAGCAGCACGGCGCTGCTCGACACCTGTAGCGAGCGTCCGATGATCTGCCACAGATACGGGTCGCCGGAGAACAGTAGCCCGAAGGCCTGGCGGATCGCGTCTATGAATACGTCCATGCTATTGCGGGGTCTTTTTCAATATCCAATATCCGACACTCATTGACCACTTGTAGCGTTCGGTTCAAAAAGCCGCCTACCAAACCTCTCGACGCCGAACACGCCGATCGTCCACTGCCCCGCGGCCGACGTCATCCAGTCGGCGAAAACTCGCGCTCCTTCCAGATTCGAGGCATCGCGCACCACGATGACCGAGTACTGGTTGAGGAGCCGCGGATCGCCTTCGACCACGACCTCGAGCCGCAACCGGTCGCGCAGGCTTAAGAACGTCCCGCGGTCGCTCAGCGTATACGCCCCTTTCTCGCTCGCCATCATGAGTACCGCCCCCATCCCCTGGCCCGCTTCGCGGTACCACTCACCCGACGGTTCCACGCCGGCAGCCGACCACAGCTCGCGCTCGCGTGCGTGGGTGCCCGAATCGTCGCCGCGCGAGATGAATGGCGAGCCGTGCCGGGCGATGCAGGCGAGCGCCGACGGCGCATCGAGTAAGCCGCAGGCGCTTGCCGGGTCCTCGACCGGCCCGACGATCACGAAGTCGTTGTACATCACGCGGCCCCGCGACTCGCCGTGCGCCGCCGCCATGAACTCTTCTTCCGCACGCGGCGAGTGGACGAGCACGACGTCGGCGTCGCCGCGCGCGGCGAGCCGTAGCGCTTCGCCCGAGCCGACGGCGATCACGCGGACCCGGAATTCGAGGTGCGCGCGGCGGAAGGCGGGCAGCATCGCCTCGAAGAGGCCCGAGTCTTCGGTTGATGTGGTGGAGGCGAGTACTATTTCGCTGGGGCGTGGCGTGCAGGATTCGATGGCGACGACGACGGGGATGGCGAGGGCGAGGGCGAGGGAAGAGAGGCGGGGCATTGGAGGGGGGGAGGGAGTTGTGCTACTCGTCGTCCTCTTCGGCCTGGCCCATGTGCTGGGCGCGGAGCTCGAGGTAGGGCTGGCCGTCGCGGAACTTGGCGGCGATACGCAGCCGCATCTGGCCGCCGTCCGTGGCCGGGAGCGAGATGATGCAGCCGTTGTAGCTGGCGGCGAAGATGAGCTGCCAGTCGCCCTCGATGGCGGAGCCCTCGAAGAAATCCTTGAGCTGCGCCGTGTTGTGGGCGCTCATCTTGCTGATCAGCGTGGTCTGCTTGTCGTCGGCCACCTCTTGACCCCTCTCCGTCCTCATGGTCCCGCGCCGGCGGCGTGCCGCTGCGGCCGTGAAAAAGCTAATCGGCTGTCTTGGCTGTTACAAGGCCCCGTGGGGCTCAGTCCTCGGTCCGGTCCTCGACGTTGTGCTCCTCGCCGTCGTAGCTGAGGACGATGGGCCGGTCGTCGTCGCAGGTCTCGAGGTGGACCGGGCGCTTCCAGAGCAGGTAGAGGCTCTCGAGGACTTCCTGCGCGTAGTCGAGCCGCAGCGGCACGCCCTCGTAACGATGCCAGAGCACCAGCTCGCCGCGGTTCAGGTGGTTGCCGTCCCGCACGTAGACCCACGGCTGCCCGAAGTTGGTGAGCTGGAAGAGCAGTCCCTGCTTGATCTCGTCGAATGAGCGGCTCGAGATCCGGTACTCGTTGGTCGCTTCGTTGTAGTCGTAGACGAACAGCTTGTGCTTGTGGCAGAACTCGGGGGTCAGGAACTCGTCGATGAAGTTCACGTCATTATATATAGCGCGGATCTGGAAGATCTTGTCGCGGCCCTCGCCGGCGCCGGTGTCCCAGCTCTTGCGCACCTCCCAATCGTCGCACGCCTCCCAGTCGGGCCCATGCCGGCCCTTGTTCCAGCGCTCCTCGATGTCGCGCAGAAGCTCGAGCCCCAGCTTGTACGGGTTCAGCCGGCCGGGCTGCGTCGCCACGGTCCCGCTGTGATGATCGGCGTAGTCGATGAGCTCCGAGTCGTTCAGCGCCCGCTGCGTCATGATCGTCGAGTGCCAGTAGCTGGCCCACCCCTCGTTCATGATCTTGGTCCGGCCCTGCGGCGCGAAGTAGTACGCCTCCTCACGGACGATCCCCAGCACGGTCCGCTGCCAGCCGGTCAGCGGCGCGTACTCCTGCAGGAAGGCCAGGATGTCCTTCTCCGGGCTGGCCGGGAAATGCTCTTCCTTCTTGCGCTCTTCCTGCATACGCTCGGCCTCC
>JBDHKT010000322.1:0-3461 GCA_039586255.1 Gemmatimonadota bacterium
TGGCGGGCCGCTGGGCTGCACCCCGCACCCCGCCGTCGCGAGTATTGTGGCCGCCACAAGAAGAATTCTCATTGACATCTTTTCTAGCCCCTGGAGTCATGAGACTGTTTCATCCTCTCGCCGACACGCTAGCGCGACCCGGTCAAGCCGAAGTCAAGCCTAGATACGCTACGCACGAGCCTGACTAGGCGAGCATCAGGGGACTGACATTCGGAACGATCGCGGATGGGCAGTGGAGTGAGCTTGGGGCTAACTGAGACGGCGATCAGAGTTGCGCGGCGGGCTGCAACGAACTCAGCAACGGCTCGATCAGCTGCATCGCAGACACCGCTTCGACACCGGTGAAGTGTCGGATCTGCTGGCGGCACGAAAATCCACTGGCAACCACCGCTGTGCCCGGCTCCCGCTCACGGATCGCAGGGAAAAGCTTGCGTTCACAAACCGCCTTGGAGACGGGGTAGTGCTCCCGCTCGTAGCCGAACGAGCCTGCCATACCGCAGCATCCACTGTCCACAGCCACTACCTGGCAGCCCGGGATCCGCGACAGCAGGCTCAGCGCGGGCTCGATGCCGACCAGCGCCTTCTGGTGGCAGTGACCATGGAGCAAGATCCTCTCCGGACCGCCGCCCGCGAGCTCATTGGGAGTGCCGTTCGATGAGGCCAGTGCAGACTCCGCCCACTCCTCGAAGGTAAGACAGGCGGCGGACACCAGCTCGGCCCTCTCCTTCAATTCGCCGCGCAGCAGGAGCGGATGGTCATCCCGCACGGCCGAGTAGCAGCCGGGCTCGCAGAAGACGATCGGCACGCCGGCCTCGGCTAGCGAAGACAACGCTCGCGCGGTAGCCCCAGCTTGTCTGCGGGCCCGATCGAGGAACCCCTTCGAGATCAGAGGCCGGCCGCAGCAGACACGCGGCGGCACGACCACCTCGGCTCCAAGCTTCTCCGCCAGCCGGACCGTGGCGATGCCCTGCAGCGGTTCGTAGTAGGTGGTGAACGTGTCGGCGAACACCGCGACCCGCGACCGACTTCGGCCCCCGCCTCCGTGCCCAACGACCGCGTGCTGCTTCCACCAGGCTGTGAAGGTCTGGTGCGAGAACTCGGGCGGGGCTCGGCGCCGGTCGATCCCCAGCATCATCTCGCCCAGCCACCGCGCTACTCGGTTCCCCAGGATCCAATTAGACGCCGGGGCAAGTCGGCTGCCCCAGATGGCGGCACGCTCGACGGACGCCAGCACTCGCGACCGCAGGGGAGCCCCGTGCTCGCGGTAGTACTGACACAGAAACTCGCTCTTCAGCCGCGCCATATCGACGCCGGTGGGGCACTCCGACTTGCATGCCTTGCATTCGAGGCACAGGTCGAGCACGGGGTAGAGCGCGGGGTCCGTCAGGCCGCCGGGCCCCAGTTGCCCGGAAATCGCCAGCCGCAGCGCGTTTGCCCGGCCCCGGGTACTGTCCGACTCTTCCAACGTCGCCATGTACGACGGGCACATCGTCCCGGTAAGCGTCTTGCGGCACGCCCCGACTCCACCGCACTGCTCCGCCGCCCGGGCGATGCCGCCGAAATCCGAGAAGTCGAGAATCGTTTCCAACTCGTTCGTACGGTATTCCGCTCCGTACCGGAGGTTCTCGGCGATCGGAGGCGCATGGACGATCTTCCCGGGGTTGAACACGCCGGCCTCGTCGAAGGTACCTTTGATCTCGCAGAAGGCATCGTAGATGACCGGCCCGAACATCTTGCGCTGGAAAGGCGAGCGGACCAACCCGTCGCCGTGCTCGGCTGAGAGGGCGCCCCCGAATTCCAGAACCAGATCCGCCACCTGCTCGGCGATCCGCTCGAACTTCTCGATCCCGCCGAGGGTCTTCAGGTCGACCGCCGGCCGAATATGGAGCAGACCGACCGAGGCGTGGGCGTAGAAGCTCGCCTGGGTCCGGTTCTCGTCGAGGATCGCCAGAAATCGGTCTATGTACTCGGGGAGTCGGTCGGGCGCGACGGCCGTGTCCTCTACGTAAGAGACCCCCTTGGCATCCCCCGTCTCCGCGAGGGCCAGGCCGAGGCCGGCCTGGCGCAGCTTCCAGATGCGAGCCTGCGCACCGTCGTCGATCGCGCGGTGGACGTGTGCCGTCAGGTCGCGGGCACGAAGGTCAGCATCGAGCCGATCGATCCGCTCGGGAAGTCCCTCCATCGATTGTCCCATGAACTCGACAATCAGCACGGCGCCCGGATCACCCACGATGAAGTCACGCAGCGGCTCGAACTCGATCTTCCCCCTCGTCATCTCCAACAGGTTTCGGTCCATCAGCTCCACGGCCGACGGGCGGTGCCCGAGGATGACCGGCGTCGCCTTCATCGCGTCCCGCAGATCGTGGAACTGGGCCACGCACAGGACCTTGGCGCCGGCATGCCCAACCAACCGCAGCTTGGCCTGTAGCACTAAGCCGAGCGTGCCCTCCGAGCCCACCATCAGCTTGCAGAGATCGAATGGGCCGGGCGACGGGACGAAGCGGTCGAGGTTATAGCCGCCGACCCTCCTCAGGATCTTGGGATATCGCCTGTCGATCTCCGCTTCATGCTCCTCGGCCAGGCGTCGCACGGCTCGGTAGCAACGACCCTCGAGATCACCCTGCTCACACTTCCGCTCGAGCTCGCCCGATTCCAGCGGGCTCATCGTCACCACGCTGCCATCGGCCAGCAGCACCTCGAGCTCGAGCACGTAGTCGATCGTCGATCCGTAGATGATCGACCGCGTACCGGAGGAGTTGTTGGCGATCATCCCCCCGATCGTGGCGCGGCTGGCGGTGGACAGATCGATCGGCAGCTGCAGACCGTGCGGTTTGAGTCGAGCGTTGAGCTCATCGACCACGATTCCGGGCTCGACGACCACCGACTTCCCCTCCGGATCGACCTCCAGGATCCTCCGCATGTACTTCGAGAAGTCGATCTGCATACCCGGGCCCACGGCCTGTCCGCTCTGGGATGTGCCACCGCCGCGTGCCGTGATCGACACCCCATGCTCGCGACAGATGCGTAGCGCGGTGATCACGTCACTCTTCGAGCGCGGAATCACCACGCCCGCCGGAACGATCTGGTAGACACTGGCATCGGTCGAGTAGATGGCCCGCGACACCTTGTCGAACCGGACCTCGCCATCGACTGCCGATTCCAGCGCACGCTGCAGCGAGACCATCACGTGTGTCTCCCCGGTACTCAAATGACGCCCATCGCCCACATGACCCAGACCGCAGCGAACGATGCCGTACCCCCCACGAACGTCACGCCACCGTACCCGAAGAGCGCCTCCCTGACTGTGAGCTTGCTGAGCGAGGTGCAGACCCAGAAGTAGCTCGAGTTGACGTATTTGATAATCACGGAGCCCGACGCGCCCGAGAGCATGGCGGCCTCAGGCGACAGGCCGAGGGGTCCGAGCATCGGGGCCACCAGAGAAGCTGCCGTGATCACTCCCA
>JBDHKT010000323.1:0-3447 GCA_039586255.1 Gemmatimonadota bacterium
CGTCGCCGCTGGCAGGCCATCTTCTCCTATGGTGAGGGGTGGTCGCGCTTCCATTTCGTGATCAACCTGAACCGCAACACTCTGACTTTCCACCGCTCTCTCGACGTGGACTACACCGCCATGCTGCGGGCGCTGGCCGGCAAGCCGCAGGTCTCGCTGACGCCGCTGCCGCCGCCGACGACCAAGGCGGAATCCCTCACATTTGACACCGAAATCGTCGGGCTGAAGATGTCGCGGGTGGATGCGGGGGCGTTCAAGGCGGGTCCGGAGGGCGACTGGTTGGTCGTACAGGCCTTCGTGCCACGCGGCTCCGAGTCGTTTCTCGTCGGCGTTAACGACCGGCTGAACGCCGCCGAGATAGTGATTACACGGCCCGAGGCGATAACCTCGGTGGTCCACGCGCTCACGCAGGTCTTCGGCTAGTCCCACCTCGATACCCGGGTCTAGCGGGGGCGCCGCCGGCGCTTATAATTATTGGCCCGCCAACAACTGAAATTCGTAATCGGCTCTCGCCATCCACGTCGGCAGGTCCGGCCGGAGGGGACACGCGTATGATTCAGCCGGAGGTCCAGGAGGTCGCCGGAGTATTCAGGGGCGAGCTGCGCTGGATGTTCGGCCCGTACCCGGCGCTGATCCCCGACAGCGGTTGGCCGTCGGTGGGGATCCTCGACGCGCTCTGCCGCGGCATGAGAGGTCGCAGCGTCTTGACGGAGAGCGAGAAGATCTTCGTCTCGGGCGCGGCAGCTCACCTGGGCGAACTCGTGCACACCTGCTGGGGGGCGTTCACGCCCGAAGTGCTAGTACAGCACGAAGACGGAATCGTCTGCTCCGCGGTGGCCGCCGACGGCTCGTCGTATCGGCTACCGCTTGAGAACGCGATCCTCGCCACACTGCGCGATCCCAGACTGCCGCAGCAACTGCCGCCACACCTGCCGTATCGCCCGGCGACCGACAGGCACGCGCTCGAGCTGTTCGGGCTCGCTGCCTGCTTGGGCATCAGTGCCTTCGGTGAAGGACCCTGGGCCGAGCCACAGACGAACGGCCTCTCCGACCGCGTCGATGTCGTAGTGCCGCTCCTGGCAGAACAGTGTGCTGCTCACTACGCGACCCTCCACCCCGAGGAGCACCTCGGCCAGAAGTCGGATCTATACTTGAAGCTGATTTGGCCGCTCACCCTGTGTGACGGTGAGCGTGCCTACGAGGAGGCGGGTGCCAACCTGCTCGCCTACTTGGACGGCGCGCTGGCCGTGATTCGCGGCGCGCTTCCGCTGCTCAGGAACATGGCGAGTTTCCCGAGCGGAACGGTGAGGGGTGCGGCTCTTACCTGTCTCGTTCTCGATGAGCGGGTACCGGTGTCGGGCGAGCTGCTGGAGATTGCAGCCGACCACTTCCAGGGCAGGGCCCCGGCGTTCCGGGAGGCCGCCGTAGCGCTGGCGGCGGAGCGAGGCCGCAACATCGACTGGCTGCACGGCGGTGCGAACCCGGAAGCGCGTTTCCGCTACGAGCGACAGCTATCGCTGCTGCCGCTGGTGCGCTTGCCGTTCGAGATGTGCGTCGATTCGGCCAACCGGGAGCTGGCTACCGCTCTCGTGACGATGGAGGCGGCGGATGCGACCGCGACCCTCGAGCGGCGGCTGGCGAAGGGGGATCGTAACCCGAAGATGCTATTCCAGCAGGCGACCCTGAAGCGGTGGGTGGGTGACATTGAGGAGGCGGAGTTGTTGCTGGAGGAAATCGTGCGCGACCACCCCGAAGGGCTGGATGCCGATTTCTATCTGGAAGCGGGCGTGGGCGCCCTGGCTCTGGGCCATCTGGATGACGCCATCGCGCGGTTGGAACGGGCGATGGCGCTGGGCGAAAAACGATTCCAGGTCGCATCGATTCTGGGCCACGCCTACGCCCAGGCCGGTCGCCGCGAGGAGGCAGTCGCCGCTTTCGGCGAGGCGATCTCCAGGGGCCACCTCCCCTCCGACGTCCTCGTCAGCCGCGCCGACGTCCAGCGTGAGATGGGTCAGCAGGAAGGCTACTCGCGGGACTTGGCGGCAGCGGCGGCTGTCTACCCGTTCAACCCGCGTGTGGTCGAGCGGGTGATGGCCGGCTACGTCGAGGCCTGACGACCCGGGCGCCTCAGGGCCGCCAGCGGCCCGCGTTGCCCCCCGACCGGAAGCCGCCGTTGCCCGTCCGGCGGCGCGCCGCTATCCTAAATACGTCATCCCAATTCACATCCGGACTGGAAAGCCAGCGGTACTTAGCAGCTCACATTCAGCAGGAGGCGTCATGAAGATTATTAAAACCGCCCTGGTTCTGGTGCTCGTTCCGTGCTTGGGCCTCATCGCCTGCACCGCCGAGCAGGCAGGCGAAGAAGCGGCCCAGACCATGGAGATGGCGATGACCGTCGACCTCGAAGCCGTCGCTGAGGCGTTCGCCACGGCCCGAGCCGAGTACAAGCGGGCGTACGAGGCGGGCGACGCCGCCGCACTCGCAGCCTTGTATACCGCGGACGCGATCCAGTTACCGCCGGATGCTGAGGTGATGAGGGGCAGGGCGGCGATCGAGGAGGATTTCGCCGCGGGGTTTGCGGAAACCACCAGCCGGGAGGTTACGATCGCTGCAACCGACATGGGTGCCAGCGGCAACCTGGCCTATGAAATCGGCACCTACAGCATGACCTACCACGTGGAAGGTGTCGCCGACCCGGTCATGGACGAGGGCGAGTATCTCGTAGTCTCGAAGCTGGCCGAGGATGGCACCTGGAAAGTTTTGGCTCACATGTGGAGCAGCAGCTTGCCCGAAACGCAGTAGTTGAAGGGCGCTTCGCACGCGAACGAGCCCCGCGGGGACCTGCTCGCACCGCGGGGCTCGTTGCGTGGCATAAGCGAGCGCGGCGCTCTAGATGGCGCGGCCCGCTTCGATCGCCTCGAGCAACAAGAGCATCCCCCCGTACAGAGCGGTGCCGACGATACATCCGGCGGCTCCTGTCCGCCGGATCGTGACCACGTCATCGGCTGTCGCCACGCCGCCGCCGATGATCACCAGGAAACCCTCGGAGATCATGCGTCGAGCGAGGTCGAGGCTGGGGCCTATCAGTGTGCCGTCACGCATCACGTCAGTGCAGACGATCCAGCGCAGGCCGATCGTGCTGAGGTTGGTGAGCACATCTTCCAGATGCGGCGTCGCCTCCATGCCCCGACCCTGAATCACAAGACGCTCGTCTCGCAGGTCCAGGGCGGCCGCCACCTGGTCGGGCCCAAAGTGCTCCAGAAGCTTGTAGATGAGCCGTGGCTCTTCTACCGCAGCGGTACCGAGGACGATGCGGTCGATTCCCGCCTCAAGAAGACGGTTGGCGACCGAGAACGTTCGCACGCCCCCGCCGACCTGTATTCGTGCCTGCACGCGCTCGCGGATGCGGTAGATCCACTCGAGGTTCTTGGCCTTTCCGAGACGCGC
>JBDHKT010000324.1:0-3446 GCA_039586255.1 Gemmatimonadota bacterium
ACCGTTACGCCACTTTCGCGAGCGCGCGCATCGATGAGCGCGACGGTCTGACGGACGAGCTCGGCCAGATCGACGCTCTCGAACTTCACCTGGGCGGGCCGGGCGAATGAGAGTAGCGCCTCGACGATCTCGTTGATCCTATCGACCTCCGCCAGGATGTCATCGATCAGCTCGGCGCGCGGACTAGCATCTTCATAATCGCCCCGCAGGTGCTGGATCGCCGATCGAATCGATGTCAGTGGGTTGCGTATCTCGTGGGCGGCGCCGGCGGCCATCTCTCCCGCGGTGGCCAACCGCTCGGCCCGATAGAGCCGCTTGAGGCGGTCACGCTGCTCACGTATGAGTGCGGCGTTCTCGAAGGCGAGGGCGGCCTGACCGGCGAGCACGCCGAGCAGTTCCCGCTCGCCGGGGTCGAGCCCGAGCGCCGGGCCACGGCCGGTCGGCCCTACGGCCAGGAACCCTCTCAGCTGATTCACTGCGACGAGCGGGAAACAGGCCGCGGCGCCCAGCGACTGGAGCGTGTCGCGCTCGCCGGCGTCGAGGAAGTCGACGACCCCGGGCTGTTCCGCCAGCACGAGCGGCATCTCGTTGACCTTTAGCCAGCGGGCCAACCGGCCGTCGGCGGGGAAGGTCGCGGCGTCGGCAACCGGCGCCTCGATGCCGCGGGCCGAGGCGACGCGGAATGGTGCGCCGTCGCCCTCGCGCAGGAAGATCGCCACGCGCTCGAGGCCGAAGAACTCGCGTAGCTTGGCGGGGATCGCTGCACGGAGCTGGTCCTCGTCGACGACGAGCGTCAGCGAGCGGCTGAATTCGTGGATCGCCTGGCGGTAGTCCCTGGGCCGGTCGGCGCGCGGGCCTCGAACCTTCATGCAAACGATCTACGTGGCGGCCGGCCCGACGTCAAATCTAGCGGAAGCTCAGCACCCTACCGTCGACCGTGGGCGGAGCAGCGATGCCGGCCAGATCCGCCAGGGTCGGTGCGACGTCAATGGTGCGAGCTGTCCCGCTCGCGACGCCGGCCCTTATGCCCTTGCCCATGAAAATGATCGGGACCTCGCGATCGTAGCGGTAAGACGAGAGATGTGTGGAAGGCGCCGTCCAAAGCTGACCGTTCTCGATGAACTCCACGACGATGCCCCAATTGGCCGGGTGCGCGTCACCGACTTGACCGGCCAGCACCTCTCTGGTCCAGAGCGGGAACGGTGTGCTGCGTCCCGGTACATACGAATTGCGATAGGCGCGCAGTATGTCGTCCGCAGGGCCACCCCCCGCCAGTTCCGCAGGCGTCATGGCTCGCGCGACGAAATCAGAGCGCTCCAATTCCCGGGCGATAGCTTCCGGCAGACTGTCTTCGGGGCCGCCGTACGCGCCGACGAACCGCTCGACCCGGTCCAATAGTTCTCTTATCTCCGACTCGGCGATACGCCGCGCAGGTCGTCCCCGTTCCAGCTCGTACTCCGCTACATTGGGGGCGCCGTGATCGGCAGACAGTGCGACGGTATAGTTGCCGGCGCCGACGGTCTCGTCGAGAAAGGTGAATAGCGAGCCCAGCTGCCGGTCGAGTCGCACCAGGAGGTCGAGTTGTTCCTGGCTCCTCGGCCCATAGTCGTGACCGATGCGATCGACGGACTTTATGGCCATGGCGAGGAAGTCGGTAACGTCACGCTTACCGAGCGCCAGAGTGCGCACCGCCTCCTTCGCGAGAGCGAACAACGCCTCATCGGCGAATGGGGTATCGAAGAACCATCGATAGAGAGCCTCGGTGTTCACCTCTTCGGGATCGTAGTCCGGCGATGCGTCATCCCCGGCTCCGCCCTCGGCTGCGAAGCTATGCGGGAAGGTCGTGTGCACGCCGTCTCCTTCGTAACTCGCCTCGTCGGGCCTGGCTAGACCGCGATACGCTTCCGGTACGGAGTTACTCCACACACGATTCGCATGATACTCCGGCATGATGTCCGCGTTGAACTCCCTGACCCACTCCGGATACGAGGTTCGGAAGTATGTGGACGTCACGAATGTCCCCTGCGAAGACGACAGCCAGTAGGCATGGTTGCGCGACTGGTCATCGAGAGCGTGGCCTCCGTAGACGAGCGCGAGACCGGGACCCGTGCTCAGTGCAACGGCACGCGCGTCGGGGTGCGCGGCACGGACCCAATCGGCCAGACCCGTTACGCGCAGGTTCCTCGGCGACAGACCCATCTGGTCCGGATGACCGAGTATCTGCTCGCCGGTGTCGCCCACCACGAACACGCGCCGCCGCTCACCGTCAGGCAGCGTCTCGAGCCAGGCGTTGGAAGTGATTCCGTGCGTGCGCGGATGCGCTCCCGTGGCCAGGGTCGTGTGACCCGGATAAGAGAGCGTGGGCGCGTGATCGACGATCGCCCGGTCATAGCGCCGGCCCTCGTCCCTGAGGCGGCGAAAGCCACCTGTAAAGACTTCGTCGTATCGGTCCAGGTAGCCAGCCCGGAACTGGTCGACCGCGATCAGGACAATGAGCTTGGGAGGTTCGTCGACCGTGCCGGGCCTGCATGCGGCAAGGATGACCAGAGCGATCGACGTTAGCGGCCGGAGAACCCTATTGTACGACACGGCTACCTCCGCGCCAGGCGCATGCCGAACACGACGACCCCGACGACCAGGCCGAGCAGCGCCAGCAGCAGCAGGCCGGTGCCCAGCCAGTTGGCTGCGGCGGCGACGTGCACGCGTATGGTCTTGTCCTCGGTCTCGACGAGACGATCCGCCGCCGCCGACACCGTGCGCAGCCGCGCCTCGTAGTCGCCCACCATCACGTCGGCCGGCGGTGTGAGGGTCAGGGTCACCCGGCGCTCGGCATCGACGCCCAGCTCGGATATGAACTCGGGCTCGACGAGGGCATCCCAACCGAGCGGCGCCTCGAGCCGGAAGCGCAGATTGTCGAGCCTGCGGCTGCCGGTGTTCCTTACGGTCACATCCATCGTCACCGCGCCAGTCGGGCGGATCTCGTGGTAGAGGTTCAGTGCCCGCAGCTCGACACGACCCACGCCGCGGGGGACGAGTTCGAGGCTCGCCTTACCGGTCGGTACAGCCTCGACCGCCGTTGTATCTCCGGCGGCGAGCGCCTCACGCAGATCCGCGTGCGAGGCTTCGTCCATCGCCAGTACCCAGAAGCGGATCGGCTCGTCGATCCCGAACGACTCCGCCGTCCGCTGCGGCAGCAGAGCTATGAGCTGCAGATCCTTCTGGCTCTGTCCCTCGGGGAAGCGGATCTGGTTGAGACGTGCCCCGGTTTCGAGATCCCTGAACTCGTAGAGGATGTCGCGCGGCAGACCGACGGCGACCAGGCGGAAGACGTTCTCATCACCGGTGAAGCGCTCCAGCTGGAGGTCGTAGGTCGCCTGTCCGCCCAGGTCCGCCTCCTGCGAGAACTGAACCGATTGGACGGTCACGATGTTGGCGGAGGCGTCCTT
>JBDHKT010000325.1:0-3443 GCA_039586255.1 Gemmatimonadota bacterium
GTGATCGCTGAACCCGGTCGGGCAGCCCGTGGACCATGTTGTCACGGAGGTAATCGAAGCCGAACTCGTTGTTGGTGCCGTAGGTGACATCGCAGGCGTAGGCGGCGCGGCGCTCCGGGGTGCCGGGCTCGGTGGCGTCGAGACAGCCCACGGCGAGGCCGAGATACTCGAGCACCGTCCCCATCCACTCCGAGTCGCGCCTCGCCAGGTAGTCGTTGACGGTGACGAGATGCGAGCCCCTGCTCGGGAGGGCGTTCAAGTAGAGCGGCATGGTGGCGACGAGAGTTTTGCCTTCGCCGGTTGCCATCTCCGCGATCTTGCCCTGGTGCAGAACGATGCCGCCGATCAACTGCACGTCGTACGGCACCATGTCCCACTGCATATCGTGACCGCGCACGAAGATGTCCCTACCCATCAGACGGCGACACACCTCGCGCACGGTCGCGTAAGCTTCCGGGAGCAACTCGTCGAGCACTTCCTGGATGGCAGCATGCAGCTCGGGCTCGAGCTGATCGATCCGCATCGCCATGCGCTCGCGCTCGCTGGCGGACTCGGTCCGCTTCTTGGTCTCCTTGAGCGCGCCAATCTCTTCGTCGAGCTCGTGCGTCCGCTCGTAGATGATCTCGCGGAACTTAGCCGTCTGGGTCTGCAGTTCTTCTTCGCCGACGTCCTTGAGGCGATCCTCGTGCCGGTGGATCTCATCGACGATCGGCTGGATCTTGCGAACGTCGCGCTCGAACTTGGTGCCCAGGAAGTTGGTGACTGCTTGCTTGATCATTCTTCGTCTGTACGGTTCCGGTACAACGAGTGCCTTTCGATTATGTCGTAAACCGGGCCTGGTACCAGGTAGCGATAAGGTCTTCCGGCCCTGACCCGTTCGCGGACATCGCTGGAGGAGATCGCGATGTGTGTGACCTCGACCCTTACGAAGCCCACATCGATTTTCGCCTCGATCGCCGGCGCCTCGGCCCGCGACATGACCGCGATCCGGGCGCGCCGTGCTATCTCCTCCACCCGATGCCAGCTGTGAAGCTCGCCAAGTATATCCGCGCCGACGAGCACGACCAGGTCGGCGCCCGGGTTCTCCGCTTGCAGCCCGGCGATCGTATCGACGGTGTAGGAGGGACCGGGGCGGCGGATCTCGCGACCGTCGGGCCCGAACGCCTCGCAGGCCGCCGTAGCCGCCTCGACCATCTCCAGACGCAGATCGCCGGACGCCTCGACGCGGGCCTGCTTGAGCGGGTGCGTCCCCGTCGGGACGAAGAGCACGCGGTCGAGGCTCAGAGCCGCCGCAGCGTCGTCCGCCACGATCAGGTGACCAACGTGAGGTGGGTCGAACGACCCACCGAAAATGCCAAGCTTCATCTTACCGCCGAATTGCCGCGGAGCTCCCGCGCCTCCGGGCTATCCGGGTAATCCCGAAGTAGCCGGTCCCGGGTCTGATCGGCCTCGTCCGTGTACCCGAGCTTCACGTAGGCCTCGTAGAGCTTCAGCAGGGCCTCGGGCTCCACCGCCGAGCCCCGAAACATCTCCAGCATGTATTCGAGGTAGACGATCGCCGAGTCGTAGGCCTTTCGCCTGAAATAGTAGACGCCGTTTAGGTAGTATTTACGCGCGATCTTGTTCGTGAGTTCCGCAACGCGCTGGACGGCCAGCTCAGCATACGGGCTGCCCGGATAGAGCAGCGCGACGGCGCGACACTCGTTGATCGCCTGCTCGGTGAACTCCTGATCGAGCTCCGGGCGCGGTGACAGCTCGTAGTAGGACTCACACGCCCGGTAGCGGGCCAGGTCGGCTAGCCGCCCCGCCGGCCGGTCCTGCGCCAGTCGCAGAAACTCGGATGCCGCGGTCAAGTACTGCTTCTGGTTGAAGTACGCTTCGCCGGTGAGCAGCTGGGCGCTGTCGACCCTCGCGGCCCCGGGTTCCGCGAAGACGTAGCGCTGCATCGCCTCAATAGCGCCGTTCCAATCCCGCTTCTCGAACTTCTCCAGCCCGATCCTGTAGACCTCGTCAGCCGACAGGCCTGGTGGCAGTTCCTTGGGACACCCCAAGACGGCGGGCACCACCAGCAGGAGAACCGTCAGGCGGCCCAGGCGCCTCATCCCTGCTCCTCCTCGGTGCTTCGGTAGCGGATGCTGCGGATTCGATCCTCCGCCTGTCGTACCTTTCGGCCGACGCGGCCGGGGTTCAGGTCGAGCACCCGTTGATACGATCGCACAGCTTCGTCGAACTCGCCCAGTGTGAAGAGGATCTCACCGCGCTCGAACCACGCGTCATCGAGCAGAGTCTGGGGGGCACCCAGGGCGATCACCTCCTCGAAGCCGGCGAGCGCCTCCGTCGGTCTGCCAGCCGAGCGATCTTTCTGCGCCAGCTGGAAGGCGCACTGGCCGGCGTGCCAGCGCGAGTCGCGCCTCGCCTCGCCGTTCTGGCGCGTGGCCAGAAAGGCTCTGAAGTGCTCGAGCGCCTGGCCGCACTCCTCCAGCTCGTAGTATATGCGGCCCAGCTCGTAATCGACCCTTGGCTCGACACTGTCCGGCTGGACGGCGAGGGCGGCGAGATACAGCGGCAGGGCGCTGGTGTACTCACCGAGCTCGTAGTAGTAGCGGGCGAAAGGCAGAGCCAGCTCATCCGGCACGGCTCCGGGCCGCACCGTTTCCAGCTGCTCGAGCGCCCGGGCAAACCGCGCCCTGTCGTCACCCTCGAGCGCCCTCCTCGCCATCGCCAGGTAGTCGGCGACCGCCTGATCGACAAGGGAAGAATCGACGGCCAGCAGGCGCGAATAGTAGTCGTTCGTCTCGTCGAGCCGATCGAGATGCGCATAGCCGTGAGCGAGCCGCAACAGGATCTCTGGCTGATCGCCTCGCTGGCGGAGCGCGACCTGGTACTCGGCCATCGCGTCCTCGGCTCGTCCCGCTCCGAGCAACCGGTCACCCAACGCCAGATGGTCGCGTTCGTCCCCGCGACAACTCGCGATCGCGGACCAGGCCAGGGCAGCTACTGCGATGAAATGGACCGGAGGTCTCAGCCCGCTCCCTCCTCGCCGGCCACCTGGGTGCGAGGCATGTTGAGGAACGCTCGGGCCTTGGGATGGTCGGGAACCTGCCTGAGGCACGTTCGCCACTCCGCAGCCGCGGAGTCGTACTGGCCAGCTCGGTAGTACACCAAACCGATGGCGACCCGGGCCTCCACATACTCGGGGTACTCGCCCAGAACGCCGTTGAGCTCATTCAAGGCGCCCCTGAGATCGCCACTCTCCATTAGAGCGCGAGCCAGTTTGGTGCGGATATCGAGGAAGTCCGGCCTCAGGTTCGTGGCACTCTGGTACTGCCCCACTGCCTCCTTATAGGAGCCAAGGTCGGCGTACAGATCGCCGAGCTCCATGTGCAAATTCGAAAGGCGCGCCGACACCGAGCGGGAGAATGGCCGGCCGGCGGAATGGTCGC
>JBDHKT010000326.1:0-3440 GCA_039586255.1 Gemmatimonadota bacterium
TGTCCCGGCTGCGAGCCGCATTCGGTCGCCCGGACACCGGCCCCGCACCGTGAGCGGGAAGTCGAGCTCCTCCGGATCGAAGCGGGCGAGGTACACATCCGCAGCCGGCTCGTTTTCCACCGCTCCGAGCTGCCAGCTCACTTCCCAGCGCACACCTCCGATAACCGCCAGACCCACGGCGGAGCCCGGTCCGTCGATCACGAACTCTTGATCGAGAGCCTCAGGTTCCGCCGCCAACCGCTCAATGATAACGCGATCGAACTCACGGCGAACAACGACGCCGCCGGCGAGATCAACAGCACGCCCACTTGAGCTTGAATTAACAAACTTGAGTGCGGTGCGCGTTCCGAGCCGACCCGGGCGCGGGCCCACGCGCGCGACGAGCGCGCGCAAGAGGTGTGCCCGCGCATTCGAATCATAGGCCAGCAGCCCTGTACGTGCAACTACTATACGGCTTTCCGCGGCCTCCAGAATCAGCTCGTCGACCACCTTATCTGTCAAATCAGCAACGACATCGCCGGCTCTGCCCGCCAGTTCCGACAGCCGATGCAGGTCACGGCGAAGCTCGGGTGCACCCGTCGCCTCGATCTTCGGAATCAACCGGTGGCGGATCCAATTGCGGGCGATCGTCAGGTCCAGGTTGGACGGGTCGGCCACGTAGCTCAGTCCCCTGGCGCTGCCGTACGCCTCGAGCTCCGAGCGCCAGAACGGGAGCAACGGCCGGACCACGTCCGGCGCACGCCGTGCGGGGATGCCGGCGAGACCGGCCAGACCGCTACCGCGGAGCAAGCGGAACAGGACGGTCTCTGCCTGGTCATCGGCCTGATGAGCGGTGACCAGAAAGCGGGCGCCGAGAGCCGCCCGGGCCCTCTGGAGGAACTCATAGCGGAGCTCTCGGGCTTCCGCCTCGTTCCTGGGGACGCCAGATGCACGACCGACCCTGCACGGCACGTCCCTCAATTCACACAACTCGCTGACCCACTCGGCGTCCGTCCCACTCTCCTCCCGCATGCGATGGTCAAAGTGAGCCGCCGAGATGGCCCAGCCCCAGCGATCCCGAAGCGTCAGGAGAAGATCGAGCAGAACCACTGAATCCAGGCCGCCGGAGAGCGCGACCGTGATCGCCGACGCCGCCGGGAGCAAGTCACCAGCCCGGAGATGGGCTTCGACCCGCCCAACCAGGTCATCCCCCACGGTCCGCCCCGTTCCGGGAACACTTTGGCCGATCATGCTGCGAAAGATACACGAGGGTACGGTCATGTAGTAACGAGCCTGCTACAGAAAGGAAAAGCCCGCTATGCTCAGACGCACGCGGGCTTAGAGGAGAGTCCCCTAGAGTCGATACGGGGAGTCGCGCTACCTTCGCTGCCGAGTCCGGCGGCTGCGACGCCGAGCAGCGTTGCGCTTACGCTTCCGCATCTCGCTCGGCTTCTCGTAGTGCTTCTTCCGCTTCAAGTCCGTGAAGATGCCGGCCTTCTGCACCTGCCGCTTAAAGCGGCGAAGCACTCGCTCGAGATCGTCACCTTCGTTGACGACTACTTGTACCATTACTCTCGGTTCACCTCCTCCGCCCGGCGGCAACGCCGCCGCAATCGTACGCGCTTGCAGCGTCCAAGACTATGCCGAGATTCGCTTGGTGTCAACGCTCACAGGCGGTGCCCGAGCGGTCCACCCTCACACGCCGGCGGCCGCTCTCCCAGGGACCTCTCGAAAGCTGTGATCATGCCGCAACCTCCTTGGGGAGGCCCGAGCCGAGAGGCTAATCGTAAATCCCACTTGCACTTGCGCGGCAAGCCCCCCCACCGGAGTCGCCCGGGGAGCCTGGCCGCCGCCGGTCACGATGACTCGCGCACTCCGCAGGACAGCATGCAATATGCGGCTCGCCGAGCCCGCTCCGGGGCCCGGAAGGCACGACCACCGATCTTGTAAGGATTTGCAATACAACAACTTAACCTCCAAGCCTCGGGGGGCACGGAGCTTGCTACCGGTAAGGGCCGTACCGCCGGTCTTGTCGCCCGCCACGGTGGTCGTATGGAGTCGATTTTATGGCGCTGGCTCACCACATAGAGGCCCGCCGGGGGAGTAAGGCGAGGGGCTTGGCGGTCGGCATTCCGGGTTTCACGCTGATCGAGCTACTCATCGTCGTGGTCCTTATCGGCCTAATCACCTTGATCGCGCTACCCCGCTTCAGCGGCGCACGTGAGAAGGCCCACCGCGCGCAGGCGATAACCGACCTACGCTCGCTCGTAAACGCCCAAGAGGCCTACTTTGCCGACACCAAGACCTACGCAGACGACGTCGCTTTGCTCGAATTCAACCAGACCGCGGAAGTGGTTGTGACGATCCTGGAGACGACGGGCAACGGCTGGAGCGCCGAGGTGACGCACAACAGCGACGAGGACATCGAGTGCGCGTTCTACACCGGTCCTGTGACCCCTCCGACCATTCCGGGAATCGTGGAGGGGCGACTCGAGTGCACGACATCGTAGCCGCCTGCAACAACTAGCGGTCCCACTTGCCTGTCGCCATCACATCCCGACATGCTCCCATACACCGAGGCCGCCGCTGAGCGCATCTTGTGCGCGTGGCGAAATCCCTGAGATTCAGAGGATCTTTCGCCGAATGGAAACGGGCTCGGAGGTGAGCGATCCGCGACCCCAGACACCAGAGCGTCGTTCTGCTCGTGGGGACCCGCAAGGGTCTCTTTCGTGCCACGTCGGACCTCCAGCGTCGCGAGTGGCGCTTGGAAGGGCCGTACCTCGCAGGCTACGAGATCTACCATGCATGCCTGGACCGGCGCGACGGTGCGACAGCGTACGCGGCGGCACACCACGAGGTCTGGGGCGTGCACGTCCAGCGGAGCGTCGACGGTGGCCGCAGTTGGGACCTGCTGCCGGAGGCACCGCACGATGCGTCGACGGCGGGCGCTTCCAGTCTCAAGGCCATCTGGCACCTGGCGCCGGGCCACCCTGATGAGCCGGAAGTCCTCTACGCCGGGATTCAGCCGGCGGGTCTGTTCGTGAGCCGAGACCGTGGCGGGACGTGGGAGCCGGTCCGCGGGCTCAACGAGCATCCGACGCGCGGTACGTGGCAACCGGCCAAGGGAGGGCTTGCCCTCCATTCGATCCACGTCGATCCGCGTGACGCGGCGCTCATTTACGCGGCGATCTCAGCCGGCGGCGTTTATCGCAGCGAAGACCGTGGCGCGACCTGGAAGCCGGTGAACCAGGGCGTCCGGGCCGACTACCTCGCCGACACGAGTCCGGAGTCGGGGCACTGCGTTCACCGGATCGTGCTTCACCCGGCGCGACCTGACCGTCTCTACCAGCAGAGTCACACGGGCACATACCGGACCGACGATCGCGGTGAGAGCTGGCTGGAGATCACGGAGGGGCTGCCCAGCGACTTCGGGTACGCCGTGGCTACCGATCCAAACGACC
>JBDHKT010000327.1:0-3428 GCA_039586255.1 Gemmatimonadota bacterium
GCCACTGGGGAAGAAGAGCGACGCCTCCTTACCCAACAGCTCCGCCAGCCGCTCCTGCAGCAGCTTGACAGTGGGGTCGTCGCCGAGAACATCGTCACCGACCTCGGCCTCGGCGATCGCCTGACGCATCCCGGGGGATGGCCGTGTCACCGTGTCGCTGCGCAGGTCGACGATCTCGTTTCCGGTCATGGAGTCTGTGGTATTAGGAGCGGCCCCGGTATCCAAGCCAAGCTACTTCGGGACTTCTTCGGGGTCAAGGCCCGAGACGGCGCGGCCTCAGGCTCTTCAGGGCGGGCTCACCAGCCCAGGCCTGCGAATCTAGCTCCCGTAACGCACCCAGAGGAGGATGACCCCACAGGCAAGACGTGACGGGTACATCCGGACCCGATACTTGCCCGGAACCTCCCACGGCGCGCGGTAGACCTCCACGCCCTCGAGGGTGGAAGGGTGGTAGACGTCCAAGAAACTGATGGCAGACGGGTCCCGCCAGCCGTTCACGAAAACGGTCGGAGCGCACATGCCCAACCCGTAGTGACCGGGAAAGAGCATTCGGACGAGAGCGCTGTCGCCGGGATAGCCGTACACGCCCGGCACCATTTGCAGATTCTGGCTCAGTGATCCTCGCCAATCGTCCAGCTCGGCCCGAGTGAAGACATACCCGAATCCAAGCTCCTTACGCCTATAGAAGCCTTCCCGCTCCAACAATCGCGAGCGCGCATGCACCACCACCTCCAGCGGCTCCAGGAGCACCGGCTCGGGCGCCATGTGCACTTCTACATCTATCGTCCCACCCCGCGGCACGTCCACGGTCGTCCACTGAACACCATACCCCAGATGCTCGATCTCTAGCCTGCATGAACCCGGTCTCACGCTGGCAAACAGGAAGCGCCCCTCTTCATCGGTGATATTCCTGGCGGGTGTGTCGATCAGGGTGGTGGTAAGTCTGACTTCCGCAGCGACGACCGGCGTGAGCGTGAGCCCGTCCAGGAGGCGCCCAACAATCCGGCCGGAATCAGGGTGGACTTGTGCCGTGAGCTCCGGAGGGAGGAACAGGACTAGTACGATCGGCGTGCCACGAAGGAGTCGGGGAATCACCGCATTTCCCCACCGCTTTCCAGCCCGGGGCGCGTTGCGACATCCGAGCTGGCTCGTTCCAGGTTGACCTTAGCGCGAAGTTACCGCCCGGTTCGGGCCCAGGCAATCAGCTGGCAATAGGATCAAGGGGGCCAGCAGACTCCGCTTCCCATCGCATCTCACCAGCGGCCGAGGACCAGGCCAGGAGCGCGGCGGCCTGCGCCTGCCTCTCCTCGTCGCGGAGACCGGGCTCCTCACCCGCCGGCGGCGCGCCTCGACCGCGGGCCAGCGGCCAGACCGCGTAGCCGACGGCCAGGGTCCCAATGATCATAGCCAGGAGGGCGGTCATTCGAGCGGCCTCCCGCGCACCACGAATGAGAGCAACATAAGAACCCCTCCCAGCCACACGAGACCCGCCAGGTAGCGAAAGGAGAGGCGACAGTTGACCGCCTCGCTTCCCCGACGAGAGCTGAATTGGACTATGACATCGCGGACGACGCCGCGCTCGAGGGCGGGCGTCCTGATCTCGCGGCGTCCGGTCCAATCGTACGTCACCGCGGCGGTGATCAGCTCCGCCGGCCCTTCACCCACGTTGAGCCCGAAGCTGGCCACCTGCCTCTCGAGGTCGCCCACTCGGTAGCGGGAAAGTCCCAGGTACGTGACCGTGATCCCCGCCCCGGACCGGCCCGACAAGCCGAGGGACTCGCCCGGCTCGATCGTCCGCACCGCGGTAAGGGTCAGCGCACCCGCGGACAGGCCCAGGACGACCAGGGCCACTCCGAGGTGAGCCAACGCCGACGCCCGGCGACGACGGGCGCGGGTCCGAACCGCCGGCGCAGCCGGCCCGGCATCGGCACCCGATAACGCCCGGTCGGCGGTCCGCAGGCGAACAATGTCAGCGGCGAAGCCGGTGAGGACGGCGGCCGCCAGGCCGCCGGCGACCGCGAATCCCGGCGCCGTCCAGCCACTCATCCCGTAAGCGGCGACCACTCCGGCGGCCGCCAGGACCGCCGCCGTGGGCCACACCCATCTCCAGCGTCCCGCCGGTCGCTGCACGGACCAGGCTGCGATCCCGGCGAGGGCTATGAACGAGACCGGCCACGCGAGGTAGGGCCAGAATGACCCGCCCAGCAGAGCCCAGACCGATGCCACGCCGGCCAGCGCCAGGGTCATCAGCCCTCCCAGAAGAGCGAATGGCCCGTAGCCTGGAATGGCTTGAGGAACCCCCGCGGCCGCCCGCAGGGGCGTGAATCCTGCCAGCGCGCCCGAGACGATCCCGACGGCAAAACCGGCCGCCCATGGTGCGGCCGGCAACTCGGCGCCCGGTCCCACCAGCAGCGACGCAGCAGCGCCGATAGCTGCGGGGAAGCCGGCCACTCCCAGGATGCGGTGCCAGCGAATCGACCAGGCGGGTGCCGCAGCGCCACCCGGTGCGTGCAGGTACGAAATGGCTACGGCCCAGGCAGGGACATGAATGGCAACAGACGAGAGTCCGGTCACGCTCAGCAGTTCCCCTTCGGTCGCGTACGCTCGCCAGGCGGCAGCCAGCACGGCGGTCGTCAACAGTCCAGCGGCCGACGTCAACGCCCCTCGCTCACGCCGCCCCGCCCCGCCCGACTCTACCAGCTGTTCGCCGATGGACCCGGCGAAGACGAAGGCGGCGCAGGCAACCGCCAGGTACACCGCCAAGGCCTGGATCTGCCACGCCGCGTCCTTGACATCCAGGGGCAACCCCTGGCCGGCCACCGCAGGAACGGCGAGCTGGGCGAATGGACGGGCCCGAGCCAGGACCAGGAGACCCAGAAGGACGAGGGCCGCCAGCGTCCCGGTCCGCGCCGCCGACCTTCGCGTGTTCTCGAGCCTGTGGCTTAGCACGGCGACGGCTGCCACGAGGAGCGAGAGCAGCAGAGCGCCGCCCGCCGGTGCGCTCCAGAGTGCGGCCAGCCTCCAATACCACGGGTGCTGGAAACCGGAGTGTGCTCCTACGTAGGCGTACTTGAGCTCTACAGCTACGAGTGCATAGCCGAGGCCTGCCGAGGCGAGGAGGAGCAGCAGCGCCGTGGCTTCCGCGGCACGGCCGCCGAGAACCACGAGACTCCCGCGCCGCGTCCAACCGCCGGCGATGGATGCGGCGGCGGCGAGCGCGGCTACCGGCGCCGCCGCCCAGAGGCAGAGCTCGCCGAACTCAGCCACGCCCTGCTCCGAAGCGCCGCGTGCCTATTGCAGTTCGCCCCGCGTGCGCGCCTGGTCCAGCGCCCACACCACCGCTTCTTCCGGCGTCTCGGCCTCGGGCAAAGGCAGGTTAGTGAGATCGGATTTTAGTCTTATCAGAGGCACGCCGAGCTTGAGGCAGA